>JAUVGT010000283.1 GCA_030593645.1 Deltaproteobacteria bacterium | reverse complement strand
CGGCTGGGTAGCCCTTGAAAATCTAAAAGTCGGAGACAGGATTAAGAGCCATAACGGGGAAACCAAGATAGTTTCTTTCAAAAAAATAAAGAAGGATTTGAAGATCTACAATATCCGGGTTGAAGAGTTTGAAAACTTTTTTGTATCCGGAAACGGGAAAGATTTTTTTCTGGTTAAATAGTTGAACGGACGGAGATCGTTTTTTTACCGACCGCACATCAATGGGCCAATTGAAAACACAAACTTTTTAATTGACACATTGTTTTGGATACTTTATAAGCTCATTACTCAAGTATTTTAAACTCAAAAGGAATAGGACCGTATGTTACTTTTAGACCGTATCGCCCGATAAGTATTTTAAAGATCGTTATATGATATTTATGATTCAGTTTATTTGCGATCTGTCGTGGTTTTACGTTCTTTTCCTGTACCTTTTGATTTAAAGATAAAAAATATTATTCATTCGAATTCAAAAAGGAAACCGGGAAAGGGTTTCCTTTTTTTTTGCCTTATGGGTGATCCCTTGTGACTGCCCAATAAACGTAGGGGCAGGCTTATGTGTCTGCCCAATGAGATCAAAAAGACGATACCGATACCGACGACGAATTCCGTAAATAAAATTGTCGATATGAAACCGTTTTTAAACAACTTGAGATATTTTAACAAATAAACACTTAGGGTTCGCGTAAAAATAAATTCACAAATTTTAAGGGGCGAGGCGCCCAGTCGGCAAGGCGCAAAAGCGCAGAAATATCAAGCATATTTCGAGGTTTTGCAACGCAGCCGAATGGGATGATTCGCCCCTTAAAATGTGAAGTTATTTTTGCGCGAGCCCTTATACAGGTATTTCACATGTTTGATATTAAACTTTTAAAAAGTCCTAAAATACTACGAACAGAATTTCTGAAAACAAATGAAATCGCTTACCAGTCTCCCGGAAAAGAGCTTAAAGCAATCCTGGAGGAACTGAAGGAAAATCAATCCGAAAATACATTAACGGGCCATTTCTGGATCAGTTTTTTTAAAAAATTTTATAAACTGATTTCCGGTATCGTTCTTCTCAGAATGCTTGGGACAAGTTCTCTTTTAGTTGCCATACTGGCAAGCGGACAAATACTTAAAGAAAGCGATATCGTTTTTACCGGGTTTATCTTTATCGGGATCTATTTTTGTTTTCAAAGCATCGAAGCTGTTGCAGGTGCCTATGCCAGGCGTTACCAGGAGGAAGCCGGACTTTGTATCAGTTCTTTTTTTATGTCCCAGGTCAACAACAAGCTTTTTAGAGTGGAACAAAACAACACCGGAGAATTCTCGACCGGGAACCTTAAGATACTCATATCCTCAGATACCCAAAGGGTTTCTGAATTTCTTGTGACCGCTTTATGGAACGGGATGCCGACAGTGCTTTGTGTTTTTATCCTGGGACCCTTTGTCATTATGAAAATGGGTGCGGCCGGCCTCATGGCCATTATTTCATCGTTTTTAACCATCCCGATGCTCACCTGGCTTGGAAGGTATACGGACCGGCAGGAAACAAAGATTAAAAGACATGAGGACAGTCTGGCTACACTGATCGGCGAGTGGGTTTCCAACATCCGGCTGATCCGGTACATGGGCTGGCAAAAAACGTTCAGAAATAAATCCGCCGGAATTGTACAGCAATATACCATTGAATCGTGCATACAGCACATGCTTTTCATTCTATGCTATGGAATGAGTTTTGTATGGTGGCTTATACCCATCGTGGTCATGATCGTTACAGCGAAGGCTCTATCCATTCCTGCTGAAATTCAGACCGTATTTTCTGCAATCTGGATGCTGAATCATATGCAGGGATTTATTAAATTTATACCGAATACAATTTTAAAATTTAATTCAGCCGCCGCGTGTATCAGAAGGCTTAAGCGATTTTTGGACCTTCCGGATTTTACTGAAAAGTTCCTGGATGATTATCCTGTTGATGCTTTGAAAGATCTTGAGCCCGAAAAAATTATTCTCGATCATATTTCAGTGTTTTACGGCAATGACTGTGTATTAAAAAACATCAGCACACAGTTTAGTCTATATGAAGCCACAAGCATAATCGGTAAGGTCGGTTCAGGTAAAACAACATTGATCAAGGTCCTTACCGGAGAAATAAAACCGCAAAAAGGAAACGTCATGGTCCAGTTCAAAGGCGGAACAACTGCTGATCTGTGGCATCGAAACATTCATAAAATAATCAGGGCGTTCACAGGCTACGTGGGGCAGGAGCCCTATCTTTCCAACGCGACACTGGCCGGAAATATTTCTCTGGATGAAACCGCTGATGAAAAAAGGGTTATGCAGGACATATACTTTGCTTCTCTCCAGGCGGATATTGAGACATTTGAAAAAGGGATTCACCAGGAGATTGGAGAAAACGGGATTAACCTTTCAGGAGGACAAAAACAAAGGGTGAACCTTGCAAGGGGATTTTATTCTTCCAGGAATTTTTTAATTATGGACGATCCATTGAGTGCCATCGATTCAGAGACAGAATCGATCCTTATGGATAATATTTTTAAAAACACCAAACATTTTATCCTGGTCAGTCATCGGCTCGATGAGCTGAGAAGAACAGACAGGCTCATTGCCCTTGAAGACGGTGAGATTGTTGAGGACGGAGATCCAAACGTTTTACACAGCATGGATGACTCATATTACAAAAGACAGCTGCTCCGCAACGGCGAAAGAAAAAACAAGGATACCTGAAAAAAGGATACCTGAAAAATGGGTGAGTTCATACAAACCGAAAAAGTAATTGAGAAACAAAAAAACATAAAAAGTGTATTGCGTTTTCTATGGAACCTGACACTTCTCAGGTGGTTTTTTGTTCCATCGTTTATTTTTATTATGATATGTTCGGTAATACCGCAGTATTTTTTATGGTATGTGGGAAAGCTGGTTGAATGTTCAGCCACCTGGGAAGAAATCTGTCATGTGACACATCACTTTTTTTCGTGGAATGTCTCCTTTCCCATTTCGATTAAAATACTCGGGTACATTGTCATGGCAGCATTTATCGCAAGGCTTTTGTCATGGACACTATTCGAGATCGGCGGTAAATGGTCGATGCAAAAAATACACTACAACGCAATGCAGGCCATTTCAAAAACACGGACTACTTTTTTTGATGAGAACCCCTCGGGACGAATTATCAATCGAATGGTTGGAGATTTCTTCCGCCTGGAGTGGGCTATTATCCAGGTTGGAGATACCATGAATTCAACCATGGATGTGTTATGTGTGGGGGTCTTATTGTATATCGCAAACCCGTTACCGGCGATCCTGGTTATACCCCTGGTTGTCGGCTACTTTCTCCTGCAGTTTCAGTGGGCACCTATGCTGAGCCACGCCAGGGAACTGGTTTCCATCTCTTTTGGTGAAGTACTTCACAGGGAAACGGATGTGATCGAAGGAAGGGATTTGTTTCTTTTGTATGATAAAGAAAAAAGCCTGATGCACAGGCTGCATAAAGCCTATTTAAGAACAGTCAACATGGGCTTGTTGGTGGCTAAAATACAGTGGTGGGGAGAACTCTGGATGGCGGGAATGACCATCTCTTTCAGTATCCTCGTTTACATTTTCCTGGTCGTGGGTATACATAACCATACAATATCTGTTGTTTTCGCGGCCATTATCATTACAGCCATACTCAACCTGACCGATATATTTCATTTTTTAACCTGGAGCGTAACCCACCTTGGGGGGAGCGCGGCCAATATCCGGCGTGTTTTTGAGTATGTTGATTTACCGGATGAAATTGATGAGGAAAGAACCGGTCCGGTTTCGGGACAAAAATTAAAACCAGAAATTCTATCCGGCGATATCCGGTTTATCCGTTACACCATGTCATATCGAAAAAACAGTAAACAAATCCTTCAGAATGTGACACTGACCATCCCGGAAGGAAAAAAAATAGGGATTGTGGGGAGAACCGGTGCCGGAAAAACTTCCTTTTTTCAATCTCTTTTCAGGATGGTTCATGTGCATCATGGTGATATTAAAATTGGAAACAGGTCCATATTCGACATCCAGATCGATTCTTTAAGAAGTTTATTTGGAGTTGTCCCCCAGGATCCGTACCTCTTTTCAGGGACCGTGCGGTCCAATCTTTCGGGTGACAAACCGGAAATCAACGATTCCATAATGGAACAGGCCCTGAAAATGGTCAAACTTGACTTTAGCCTTGATGCAAAAGTCACAGAAGGCGGCAAGGACTACAGCGTTGGAGAGCGCCAGCTGCTATGCCTGGCACGGGTGATGATATCGGAGAAACCCTATATCCTTATGGATGAACCCACAAGTTCGGTTGACATGATTACCGACGCATTAATCCAGACAATGCTCGAGACCCATTTAAAGGACAGGACAGTTATCACCATTGCCCACAGGCTTGACAGCCTATGGAATTATGACCTGATTATTGAATTCAAAGACGGGATGTTCTACCGAAAAGGGAAACCGGAAAAAATGATACCGCTAATACTAAAGAACGGGGGAAAAGAGCTTCTATAATTTCGATAGTATTCCATGCATTCAGTCTCTGGAACCGGGGGATTCTTTCACTTTCTTTTGTATGGCAAGGGCAAACGCCTCAAGCTCTGCCCATTTCGGGCGGGAAAATACCATGGCCGCAAGTGAAATAGCAATGAAGGTATATAATGTTTGAAAGTTCTTCCCTAGAAAAAACAATAATTGGTCATTAAAGCCCATGCATAGATCGGTGTATCAAGTTCAACAGACAATGAACCCAGTCGATCAATAAACAGCTTCCTGTCACGGATGCCCCGACGCTAACGAATGAGCTCTGCCAACCCAATCAATTTAATCCGGACGCGAAGTTGTTGGAGGTTCTCCAAAACGGGCTCTTAGGGCTTTCACAAATCCCCCGTCCAACCGTGTGGAAACAATTTCAAGAGGAGAATGACCCCATCTCCAGGCGATGATGAAAACCAGGAACAGAGTGATGCCGGTAATCACAAAATTGGGCCAGGCATTGAGCGCCCACTGGCCGCTCCAGGTGAGCTGCCACATATCTGAAAAGGGAAGCAGATAAGGAATGGGCCACTGGTAACCCTCCGGACCCCGTGCTCCGATCAAATCGCAGAACAGGTGAACATGGAATATGAAAAATGAGAGTAAAGCCACCGTCACGCGGCGTTGTGATAGAGAGAAAGCGATCAGCGCAGCAAGTATTCCCAATCCAAGATTGTGTCCCAGGACATGATGGAATTTGGTCCAAAACTGGAGGGGACGGTCCGGATTTTTGAAAAGAAAATCGACTATAAGTCCCAGACCATCTATGTCCGGGATTACTCCGGAAACGGTTACAATGATACGCTCCCTTCTGCTGAGCTTAAATGAATTCGCAGCGGTCCAGGAAATGAGAAGATGTGTGACAGGACTCATGGTTTGTTATTCTTTTTTAACGATTTCGGGTTTTGAGTTCTTGAGTTTTTTTTTGATCTCATGGACATAAGGCTCAATATGCTCATCTCGCCATGTCGGGGAAATTTCACCGATCACGTTGAATTCTTCGAGGGCTTTGCGCCATTCCTTTTTAAGAAAAAACGCCTGGGCCAGATACCAGTGAGCGTATACATCGTTCGGATATTCTTTTATTTTTTCTCCTGCCAGCTTTACTACTCCATCCAGATTGTTCCGATCCAGCAAATCGCTCGCCTTGTCACGAAAATTATCCAGTATGAAATTCTCAACCGAAGCCTTTTTAATCAAATAAATCATAAAAAACATACATGCCGCACTCACTGTAAATACAACAAGTATTGCGGCAAGTATCCATTTTATCAGTTGAATATCCTGAGCGATCAGCTTCATTATTGTGTGATCCATTTTATTTGTTTCCCAAAAAGTGTATATTTGAAGTCATTTCTACGTTAAATCCATATATCTTCTTCGGCTGTTAATTCGCCCCCGGCATCGCCGGTGTTTTTTACTCCACCCGGTTCAACCAGCATGATACGGCATTCCTTTTCCGCAAAGGGTTTATGTTCCACTCCTTTTTCAACCACAAACATCTCCCCGGTGTGAATATCAACGCTGCCGTCTCTAAAGTCGATTCTCATGTCACCGTCAAGAACGATAAATGCCTCATCCGTATCATCGTGAGTGTGCCATACAAAATCACCCTGGAATTTAACCAGCTTAAAAAGATAATCGTTTAGCCTGGCGATATTCTTGGGTGAGAACTGTTCTGAAAATTGTTCAAGTTTATCATTGAAATTGATGGCTGAATATTTCATGAAGTGATATTCCTTTGAGTGAAGAATCAGACAGGTTTTAATATTATAAGTTCAACTCTATTCTTTTACTATTTCAAACAGGCGCATTGCCTCTTCCAGACTGGTTATATAATCTTCGACCGGAAGTTTCGCTTTTTCAGAATAAATGATGATGGTATGCATGTTCGATTCGAT
>JAUVGT010000331.1 GCA_030593645.1 Deltaproteobacteria bacterium | reverse complement strand
ATGAGCAAAAAGAGAGGAATCACACTCAATGTATACATTGCCACAGTATCAAACGGTTCCATGCTCAAAATCCCTAAGCCTGCCTCCCAGGAGTTAAGTATGGCAAATCCGGTAAATCCGACAAATGCCATGGCAAACCCGATCTGCATTCTCATGGAAAGGAGCAGAAAAAGCACCAGTATGCCTAAAATACCTATTATAATCGGGCTCATGGCTCAAACACCTCTCTCAACGCCGTAATCGCTTTAAATAAAAGTACCAGGGTCAGTAACGCGCAGCCAAAACTTGCAATATAAACAAAAGGATACTTTACAAGCCCTAGATCGAGGGTAACCTCGCCATACTCTTTCATTTCAGAAGCATAGATATACATTGACCAGGTCATAAAGCTGAAAAGACCAAAACAGATCAACTGTGTCAGTGTATCGATCATTGACTGGACACGCGGACTGAAACGTTTCAGAACAAGATCTACTTTTATATGCCCGTCTTCTGCCTGACACTGGGCCAAAGAACAAAAAACAACAATAACCATCATCAATTCAGTCAATTCTACTGATCCAAGAATAGATGAATTTGTAAAATATCGTAATAATACATCAATCATGGTCATCATCATCATGGCAAACAGGATAACCCAGGATACGATATCAATAGTCCTGGTAACAGTCATTAACCATGATTCCACGCCTGTGTTTAATCGCTCACTATTCATGGCAAAGGAATGTCCTTTCAATAGCCGGATCGGTAATTATTCGCCGATCCGGTTATTTTTTAATCAATCATTTACTTTATTTTTTTTGCTGATGTTGTAACCGCATCGAAGATTTTTTGAGAAGGAAATGCGGATGCGTTCTTTTTGATCCAATTACTATATATCGGGTCGACTCTGTTTCTAATTTTTCGCATCTCAGCATCAGACAATTTATGGAACTGTATTCCCTTTTTCTGACCCAGTTTGATATTTTCAGCATCTTCTTCATCAAAAGCGGCTGCCGCCATCAGACCGAATTCCTGTGTCGCAACCTGGTCAATGGCTTTCCTGGCATAGTCCGGCAGACTGTTCCATTTTTTCTTGTTCATGAGGACGCCCATCAACGCGCCTGAATAATTTACCTCTGTGATATGTTTAACCACATCGATAAGCTTATGACTGTTAAGCGCCGCGTAGGGGGTAAATGCGCCATCCACAACACCTTTTTGAAGTGAGATCGAAAGCTCTGAAATCGGCATGCCGATCGGATTACCACCAAGCAGTTTAATCCCTTCGGTCTCTTTGCTGCCGCCGGTTCGGATCTTCATGCCCTTGAAATCAGCTGCCGAAAGAATCGGTTTTTTAAGGGTCTGGCACTGGCTCAATGGACTGGATAAAAACCACAGTACTTTAAAATCCTTGTAGTCTTCCGCAAAATATTCATCATAATTGGCATAGAAAACCTTGGCAACATGGCTTGCACTATTGCATACAAATGGAAGCTCAAAAACACTGCTTCTTTTAAATCGACCGGGCACATAACTCGGCAAAACAAAACCGATGACCGTGATCCCCTTTCGAATGGAATCGACCATGGTTTTGGGATTGCCAAGAGTGCCTCCGGGATAAATCTTGATCTTAACTTTACCGTCTGTCAGTTCATCAATCTTTTTCGCAAAAGGTTCAAATGCCATTCGATGCTGAACATGCATGGTGGGCATAAAATGGGCAAGTTTAATTTCAATTGTTTCCGCCGCAGCAGGTGTATTCCCGAACATTACGAAAATACCGGCAGCTATCATCATAGCCAAAAAAAGATAACCTGTCTTACAATTCAACCTTTTCATAACAACCCTCCCTTATAATTATAATAAGTCTGACTTATATAACCCGGATTTATTAGAATTTGAATAGTAATATTTGGGGAAGAATGTCAAGATTTTTTCTAAAAACCAGCGATAAAAAATCGGATAAGGATGGATAATATACTGTATTTATAAGAAGTTGGACTTTTTACGAAGCTGTCAAATCTGATATATTTCCAATGGAACGTCGAGTTTTCTGTTCGCCTCTTCCAGCTGGGCTTCCCCGGATACGACAACCGTCGAATATTTCATCGTATCCGGATCAAAATATTTTTCCGCCGTTTCAAGTACCTGGCTCCGCGTGACCGAAAGGACCCTTTTTTTGAAATCCTGGCGAATGTCATCTGAAAGAGATAACACTTTACGAAAAAAGGCTTTCCGGGCTGCCGGTCCCGGGGGATCAGGTTTATACATATCAGAACAGATCTGGAGGATTGCCTCATCAATATCTTCATCTTTGATGTTACCTGAACGGATAAAATCGGCCGTGTGATCAAATACCTTTAACGTGGAATAAATATGAGGATCCCTGTATGTCACATAACAAAATATTCCATCTTCCGGATTATACAACGCAAAAGCCCCGTATGCACCTCCTTTTTCCCTGATCTCTCGGTGCAGATGAAGCGAACGTATAATCCTGCTGGTAACGGCCAGGGACGGAGCATCCTCATGCTCCATTCGCACGGTTTCAAATACACGGGCGACAAATGATACACTTGATGAGGTACTCCACCCTTCATGAACCATTTCCCGACTTGCCTTTATTTTGGGCGGTCCGAATCCATTGGTTTCGGACCCTTTAATCAGGGATGACAGGTTGGCATTTTGAGCCACAGTTATTAAACCGGCTGCAATATCTTTTTCCTCTCCGATCAGGGCGACACTGCAATGATTCGGATTCAGGAGAATTTCCCCGACACGGGTCAGGTTCTCAACAATGTTTTGCAGATTATCATCTGTTAAATCCGTACTCATTTCCTTTATCGTTTTTAAATGAAAAACGCCATTCCAGATTTCATTAAGGTTTCTGGCACGTGAGAAATTCCTTGCCGCAAGCGATATGGCAATCCGGTGACCGCTGCTTACAATCATTGAATCCAGACCGGCTTTATGCTCAAGGAGTATGGTCTTTAGACGAAGAAGATCTGAAAAATCGGACTGAAATAAAAATTCTTCCAGTATTTGAAACATTTGATCCTGATTACGTGCAAGGCATTTGCCGTTAAATGAGATAAAGGGGACACAGTATCCTGTCTTAAACCCGGTCCGTGAATGGGAGGCCATTCCAATTCCGCCGGTATACCGGTCAATTCTTTGAGCCATCTCACTGTAACCATGAACAGCTGTCCCGATGCGGGTGAATACATTACAGAAAAATGAAACATAGGGTATCAGTTTCGGTTCAATTCCACCCGCATCGGCAGCAAGCGCGAAATAAGAAATTCCTGATGTCTGCTGATGATAACACACGGCATCTGAACCATCAAAACGATTTGATTCTTCTATCCTATTGATTTCCAAAGGGATATCTTTCTTTTCAAGCGTTGGAAGGGAAGATACATCATCATCTGTTTCCTGAAGCTCTTTTAATAGTTCCCCCTGTTTCATTATTTTTTGAACATCATCCATAGATAATGTATTTTTAATATTTCCCAGTTCAGCTTCCACCCTTTTCCTTTCCTTTTTCGCCATTGTCTGATCCGGGACGAGGGTGAAAAGCATCCTGTGAGAATTTTCAATAAGATATTTCTCAATCAAACCTTCAAAAAAGTTTCCGTTTTCATTAAGACGTTGAATTTTATTTATATCTTCATCAAGCTGTATTATTTTTAACGGATCAACACCATGTATCCATGGACTGCTGATCCATACGAATTGTTTAAGTCCATAGGGATATGGTGTATTCGTTATTTCTTTTCGATAAAACTCGATCTGATGGATAGCCGACTCCCCCAGATCCCTGTTAACCCCGAATTCAACCAGGTGATTAAGAACATCAAAAATAATTTCTTGAATCCTATCAGCGGAAGCTTCTTCAACATCCTTAAGCCCGCATGCAAACATGGTATCCCTGTAGCTTGAGACATACCCGCTTGCGTCGCACAGTGCGGTTCCAAGACCGCAATCAATTAATGCTTTCCGTAGAGGAGACGCAGAATTCCCCAACAGTATATGTTCAAGGAGTGTCATGGCGAGAACTTCAAATGTATCGCTAATATCCGCGGTCAGCCATGCTGCGCACACCTGACATTTTTTTTGCGGGTCCTCATTTTTTGCGAGCGGATAATAACAGGTCGTTTTTTTCGATTCAGACCATCTGGGTTGAGACAGCTCAGTCATAACGGGTTCAACCCTTTTATATTTTTTCAATACCCTGTCTTGTATAAACTGCAGATGCTCTTTTAACGGTAAATCTCCATATGTATAAAAGTATGAATTGCTCGGATGATAATACTTTTTATAAAACTCCTTGAGTTTTTGATAGGTAAGGCTCGGAATGTCTGCCGGTTCACCTCCTGAGTTATAATGATATGGCGTGGACGGATACATCACTTTCTGCAGGGATCTCGCCATTACCTGGGATGCTGACGACATTGCGCCTTTCATTTCATTATACACAACCCCTTTATAGACAAGACGAAATGAACCATTCTCTTTAACCTCGCCTTCAACGTCTAAACGGTGCCCTTCCTGCCTGAAACTCAACTCATCAAGATTGGGAAAAAAAACCGCGTCAAGGTAAACATCCATCAGGTTATAATAATCTTGTCGGTTCTGCGTGCAAAATGGAAACATTGTCCAGCTGGATGAAGTAGATGCATTCATATAAGTACTGAGGCTTTTTTTTAACATGGAAAAAAAAGGATCTCGAACCGGAAATTTCTGTGAACCGCAAAGAACGGTGTGCTCAAGTATATGAGCGGCTCCAGTGGAATCTTCCGGCAGGGTTTTAAAAAGCACGCAAAACGTGTTTTCTGAGTCGTTGTTGCTGATGTGAATATGGCGGGCTCCGGTCGATTCATGTTCAAGCTCATAATAGATGGAATTATTTACTTCCATCTCCGCGATTCTATTTACTAAATACCCGGCAATCCTGTCTCCCTGTTTTAGTCCTTGATTTTTTCCATTGATATTACTTTTCATTTACTATTCCTTTGGTGTAAAAGCAAAAAACGGATGCCGGAAGATTCCGTATTCGGGTACAATTTAAAGATTCGGAAATTAAACAGCAATGTATATCCCCCTGCTCTTGCTTTTAATTTTTCCGATCTTACTTAGTCGATATATGATATTACGGATCTTTTTCTCTCCAAAGCCCGTGCGATCTTGAATATCAGCTATTCCAACTCCATGATTTAAACTTTTTATGATTAATAATACCTGGTCCAAAGCGGTGGTTTTTGTTCGATGATCTGCTGAATTTCCTCCGGCAGCATTTTTGCTGCCAACTCTTTTACCGGTGCTGTCTAATATGGATTTGAGAAGGTTCTCTAAACGATCCATCCGGTCCATGATCTTTTCAACATCCTTTTTTGTCGGGATATCATAGTTATGCATAAAAAATTTGACCATTGCGTCAAAACTTACCGCTTTTCCTTTTTTCCTGACCATAAACGCCTCCTGAAAAAACGAAATGATACTTATTATTTGAAACCACTTCAAATTTATAGTTACTTAAATAAAATTGTGAAGTCAAGATAAAGGCATTACATGATCAATCGGCAAACCCCACCCATTCTGATAT
>JAUVGT010000202.1 GCA_030593645.1 Deltaproteobacteria bacterium | reverse complement strand
ATTTGACCGGTGTTAAATAACACGATTCATTTACAGGGGGAAGCATGGAGTTTGAACTCAACAAAACACAAAAGGATATACAAAAAGCGGTAAAAGATTTTACCAAAGGCGAGTTTAACAGAGAACTTATCCTCGAACTTGAAAAAAAACATGAATTTCCCAAAAAAGCATGGAAAAAAGCATGTGATATCGGTCTGATCGGTGTGCATTTCCCGGAAGAATATTCAGGTCAGGGGCTTGGGAGCATTGAGGATATCCTGGTTGTGGAAGAACTCTGCCGTGGAGATTCAACAATGGGAAGCGCGATCGCGCTTTCCAGTTTTGCATCGGAATTGATTCTGCACCACGGTTCGGATGAATTAAAAGAAAAGTACCTCCCTGCGGTTGCGGAAGGGGAAATGCTTTCCGCGGGTGCATTTACTGAGCCCGATCATGGTTCCGATATCACATTTATGGACACATCTGCCGTAAAAGATGGCAACGAATGGGTGATTAACGGTAATAAGATATTCATCACCAATGGCGGCCTGGCCGGTTTTTATTCGGTCATGTGTCAAACCGACCCTGATATCAAACCTTCATACCGCGGTATCAGCATCATTCTTGTTGAAGCCGACCGTGATGGACTTTCCACATCGGATGTGGGAGAAAAGATGGGCATTCGGATGATGGCCACTGCTGAAGTGATATTAAAAGACGTGCGCGTGCCGCTGACAAATCTTATCGGTGAGGAAGGAAAAGGGTTTTATCACGTACTCCATTTTTTTGATGAAAGCAGGATACAGGTTGCAGCCCAGGCCCTGGGAACCGGACAGGGTGCCTATGACCGCGCTTTAGCGTATGTGAAAAAACGAGAGCAATTTGGAAAAAAAATCGCCCAGTTTCAGGTTTCCCAGCATAAGCTTGCTGATATGGCCACAAAACTTGAACTGGCACGGCTCATTACCTACAAAGCTGCCTGGAATTTTGACCAGGGCCGTATAGACCCCAAACTGACATCCATGGCAAAAATGTACGCGGCCAGAACCGCGGTGGAAGTCGCTGATGAAGCGATTCAGCTGATGGGGGGGTACGGCTATATGACAGAGTATGAAGTTGAACGGTTCTACCGGGATGCAAAGATAACTGAAATTTATGAAGGCACAAAAGAAATTCAGAAAAATACCATAGCCAGTGCGATTATCGGAAAACTGAAGTAGCCGCCCTATGGGTTCGCGTAAAACTACTTTGAAACATTTAGTATATCATAAATGACGGTTTCGTAAAAAGTCCAAATTCTGCGTTGTGCTGCATTTCGCAATCATTCAACGTACTATAAGTACGCTTCATGATTACGAAATTTGCACGCCTTGAATTTGAACTTTCTACAAAACCGTCTAATTCGGACTTTTTACGAGACCATCATAAATGGTGAGGAGGAAAAATGCTTGATCTTATAAAGAAAACAATGCTGACAGGTGTCGGACTCGCACTTCTGGCCAAGGATGAAGTTGAAGAGTTGGCCAAAGACCTTATTGAAAAAGGAAAAATGACTGAAAAGGACGGTTCCAAATTCCTGGATGATCTTCAGAAAAGATACGATGATGTCCAGTCAAAACTGGAAAATAAAGTTGAAACGACAGTAAAAAGCATTTTAAAAAAAGCGGATATCGTTACCGGAGACGAGTTAAAGGCTTTAAAAAAAGAAATCCGGGAACTGAAACAGGCTGTAAGTAAAAAGTAAATTTCAACTTTTTACGAGACCATTAAATATGCTCAGCATAAGAAAAATCGGTGTCATCGGCCGAACTTACAGAAACCTGACCCGTTACCGGCAGATCCTCGCGATCCTCTTCAAATATGGATTCGGAGATCTGCTGGAACTCCTGAAGATCGATCAGTATATCGAGATCGGTCTGAAACTGATTTCCCGAAAACAGACCATATGGGCGGATAGACTCACAAAACCCCAGGGTTTCAGGATGGCCCTTGAAGAACTGGGACCGGCTTATATCAAGCTGGGTCAGATCCTTTCAACCCGGCCCGATCTTGTCCCTGTTGAGTTTTTAAATGAGCTTACAAAACTGCAGGATAACGTACCCACCTTTCCTTTCAAAGAAGCAAAAGCCATCATTGAATCAGATACAGGCCAATCGGTTGAAGAACTGTTTGACTTCATATCGGAAACTCCGCTGGCCTCCGCTTCAATCGGGCAGGTTTACTGGGCCCGGCTGAAGAATGGAGAAGAAGTAGCGGTCAAGGTCCAGAGACCCGGAATCAAAAGAATCATCGAAGTCGACCTTGAAATCATGCTCCATCTGGCCACACTGATGGAACGCCATATCGAAGAAATGGCCCTGCACCGGCCGGTTAAAATCGTTGAAGAGTTTGCCAGATCCATTGAAAGAGAAATCGATTATAAAATCGAAGCCACAAGTATCGAACGAATTTCCATTCAGTTTCTGGATGACCCTTTTGTTTATATTCCAAAAGTATATAGAGAAATTACTACCATACGAGTACTGACCCTGGAATTTATCGATGGCATCAAGGTCTCTGATAGTGATAAGCTGAGCAAAGCCGGGCTTGATAAGAAAATTATTACGGATCGCGGTGCTGATTTTTTATTAAAACAGGTATTCAAACATGGATTTTTCCACGCGGATCCTCATCCGGGAAATATTTTTGTATTACCGGATAATATCATCTGCCTTGTTGATTTCGGTATGATGGGCTCTGTGGACAGGCAGACCAGAGAAAATTTCGTTGATCTTGTGGACAGTGTGGTGCGACAGGACGAATCCAGAACCGCCCGGGCTTTTCTCAGGCTGACCATATGGGAGGATAAACCGGACAGCCGTGTTTTTACAAAAAGTGTCGCGGATTTTATGATGCATCACCTGTACAAACCCTTGAAAGATATTGAAATAGGTAAACTGCTCCAGCATCTCCTCGAACTTGCATCCCAGCATCGATTAAGGATTCCCCCGGACAGTTTCCTGATGATGAAGGCCCTCGCCACAGTGGAAGGCGTGGCGCTGATGCTCAATCCGGATTTTGATATGATAGCGAAAGCCAAACCATTCATCAAACAGGTCATGCTTGAAAGATACGCTCCACAGAGACTCACCAGCGACATGATCCAAATGTCATCTGAACTGCTTCATTTTATCAGACGATTTCCGCAGGATATTATTGATATCACACGGTTGATCAAGCAGCGGAAACTGGCTATAAAACTCGATCATCGCGGTCTGGAAACCATGCTGGCAACCCACGACTCGATCAGCAACCGGATTTCCTTTTCCATTATCATCGCAGCCCTCCTGATCGGATCCGCCCTGATTGTTATTTCCAAGACACCGCCATTTTTTTATGGTATATCCATGATCGGAATTTTCGGGTTTCTGGCCGCCGCATTTATGGGAATCTGGCTCCTTATCGCGATCATAAGAAAGGGAAGATTGTAACAAAATAATAACATCGTCTTAATCGGATAAATTTATGCAATCATTTTGGAATTGGTGGCAGCATCTGCCCGAACATCTTGATCCGGTGATCTTTAGTATTGGCGGTTTTAAACTGCAGTATTACGGTTTAATGTACGTGCTTGCTTTTGGGATCACTTATTTTCTGGTATTGTACCAGGTAAAAAGAGAAGAGAAATTTGACATTTCTACCGAACATATCCAGTCGCTGACGACATGGATGATGCTCGGGGTGATTGTCGGTGGACGTCTGGGTTATGTACTGTTTTATAATTTCTCTTATTTTCTTAAAAATCCACTTGAAATCATACTTCCATTTCGGTTTTCCGGAGGATTTACTTTTACCGGCATCACGGGCATGTCTTTTCATGGCGGCATGACCTGTGTGATATTGTTTACATGGATGTATGCCCGTAAACATGATATTTCTTTTATTCGAATTAGTGATTTATATAGTCCGGCGATACCGCTTGGCTACACATTCGGCCGTTTTGGAAATTTTATCAATGGTGAGCTATACGGAAGGGTTACGGAATCACCCGTTGGCATGTACTTCCCGCTTGCACAGGAAATGACCGGTAAATATTTACTCCGGCATCCGTCACAGCTGTATGAATCATTTTTCGAATGAATATTTCTATTTGTTATACTATGGAGCATCAAAAAAATAGTCCGAACCAGCGGGGCTTTGTTTTCTTTTTACCTGATCGGGTATGGAAGCGTTAGATTTATTATCGAATACTTCCGCCAGCCGGATGATCATATCGGCTTTGTATTTCTATCATTTTCCATGGGTCAGATACTCTGTATGGTGATGATTATAGCCGGGATCTCACTCTATTTATATTTTAAAAAAATATCACTAAAAGAGACAACCTGAAGCAAAAAATAATTTAATTGGAAGTATTTTCAATACTCACACTGGAAAACTGATTTAACGATGCCTGTAATTTTACTTTATAATACACTGACTAGAAAAAAAGAGGAATTTCAACCCATCCATCCGGATTATATCGGCCTGTATACGTGCGGTCCGACGGTTTATAATTACGCCCATATCGGTAACCTCCGCACATATATATTTGAAGATATTTTAAAACGGATTTTACTCTATAATGATTACAAAGTAAAACACGTCATGAACATCACCGATGTCGGTCACCTGACAGGAGATCGGGATATGGGTGAAGATAAAATGGAAAAAGGCGCCGCGAGAGAAGGGCGTACCGCCTGGGATATTGCTGAGTTCTACACCAAAGCGTTTATCAAGGATATTCGTTGCCTGAATATTATGGAACCGGACACTTGGTGCAAGGCCACCGATAGTATTCCCGAACAGATTGACCTGATACAATCACTTGAAGATATTGGATTCACATATCGAATATCGGACGGGATCTATTATGATACAAGCCGGTTCAAAGACTATTCCAAGTTGTCTCACCAAAATCTTGATGCTCTTCAGGAGGGCGCCAGGGTTGAAAAAAATATTGAAAAACGGAATCCCACGGATTTTGCGCTCTGGAAATTTTCACCAGCGGATACGAAAAGACAAATGGAATGGGATTCGCCATGGGGAAAAGGTTTTCCCGGATGGCACATTGAATGTTCTGCCATGAGCATGAAGTTCTTAAAAGATCACCTGGATATTCACTGTGGAGGTATCGATCACATTAACGTTCATCATACCAATGAAATTGCCCAATCTGAACCGGTAACAGGAAAAAAATTCTTCAATTTCTGGCTTCACGGCGAGTTTTTAAATATAAAGGGCGGAAAGAAAATGGCAAAGAGTGAAGATAACTTCCTAACCCTGGAAAACGCGTTTATTAACCGCAATATATCTCCCCTGGTCTACCGCTTCGCCTCTTTTCTGACACACTATCGAAAGCCAATGGAGCACAGCGAAGACGCCGTGGAATCTGCTCAAAACGGGCTTGCCCACCTTCAAAACCAGGTCCGGAGCCTTAACGATAAATCTTCCGAATCTAATGGTAAAATAAGCGAAGACTATAAAGAAAAGTTTTTAAATGTCGTAAATGATGATCTGAATATGCCCCGGGCTCTTGCCGTGGTTCAGGAAACACTTAAGTCTTCCATCCGCACGGAAGATAAACTCGCAACCATTAACGATTTTAACCGTGTTCTTGGATTAAACCTGGATCGGCTCGACAAAGAGAATGTGATACCTGATAGTATTAAAGAACTGGTGAATGCCCGTAAAAAGGCACGGGAAGAAAAGAAATGGGCCCTGTCCGATGAACTGCGTAATAAAATTTTGGAACAGGGATACATTGTCCAGGACAAAAAAGACGGGATGAAAGTAATTAAAAAATAGTAGAAGTGATTTCCAAAACCCTTTCAGATGAATTTCAGTATTGTAAGGGCAGCCAACGGTTCCTGTCTTTTTTTATCTAAACCTTCCACATGCCAACAGATCGTGTTTTAACTCCGTTTATAATGAGCCCTTGGCTCGCGATCATTCTTCCCCCCTTGAGATAAAGTAGCCCACCCATTCAGACTCCGCATCATAGTATGCGAAAAGCTCCGGCCCGAGAACTGCAGCGGGATTCACACAAAGCACCTCGAATTGAACGTACTTTGAGTCGTAACCGGAATCATTCAGAATCTTGAAGCTTCTTAGATGACGACACCGGACAAGGGGACTCTCACGGTTCGTCTTAAAACGCTCGTCGTCGCGCGACGCATCATGACGCCATCTGTAGTTTCCGTAACCAGGTTCTGCGAGAGATGCGGATAGGTTCTGCGCTGTCACTTGTTCCACATACTGAATAGCAGTCGCCTCATCTGAAAAGCCTTCCAGTAGCTCGAGGTACTCCATCAGTCCATCGTAGTCATACTCTTGACGAAATGTGAGCGTGAGAAATGACGAGTTGCAAAGGCGCGATTCTTCACTCTCAATGCCACGCGTCAGGGCGTCGAACGAAGAAGGGATTAAGCCCCCTCGCCAGCTATAATGGATTTCGCTAAGGTGTATGGTGTTCATTTGCAAGCCCCCTTCCGGGTAGGCAACCAAAGTCCGCAACCACCTGCCCGCCAACCAGTTGGTAATCAGCTTTCCGGGAAGGAAAGATTTGACGGTTTCGTAAAAAGTCCAACTTCTGCGTTGTGCTGCATTTCTCAATCATTCAACGTACGATAAGTACGCTTCATGATTACAAAATTTGCACGCCTTGATTTTGAACTTTTTACGAAACCGTCATATTCGGACTTTTTACGAGACCATCAAGATTTGAATTACAACTAAAAAAAACAGGGCTTGCGGGTCAGAGTGTATTGCATTGTTCGGCAACCGTTGCTGGCGGTTTTTTAAGTACGTTCAAATTTTTGGAGCAATGTGCCAAAGGCGCTCTGCGTTACCATGCGCAATAAGGTGTGCCGCTTTAACCGGGAGTTCTGCCAGAGCTTTCTTCCAATACTCCATTTGTTCCAGGTAAAACCCACTCCAGTGTTCAGAAAATACGTTATCAAGCGCAAAAACAAACCTCTCTGGATATTGGATGAACAGTTCGTGCCACTCAGTGGCGAGACGCTGTTCTTTAAACAAGTTTACCCAAGGTTGATTTGAGCTTGTAACGGCGGCTGGATTAGTCCACCCCGTATGGAAGTAAATATTCGTATGGCTTTTTATCAGCCGTTGGCACTCACTTGATTTCAGTTGGCCCATATGAGTAAGAACGAATGGATGCTTTGGGTATTGTTCGAGCATTCCCTCAAATGACTCCATAAACCGTTTCGTCTTGCCGTATAATGAAGCAAATTCTATATGGACAACAAATGGCCAATGATTATCTATTGCATATTCAAGTGCGGTAAGGACGCGTTTATCCTCGGGATAGATCAAATATTCAGGTGCCTTACTACCCTTTTTCGCATGATACAGGAGTACTTCCGCGATAGCAGTGTACTTTCCGCTCGCAACTTGTGCTTTAAGCGCCTTGTAGTACTTGAGCGATCCAGTGTCATAGGGTTTTCCCTTGGTTCTAACAGCTAATGTAATATGTTCAGGGTGTTGTGATGCGAATACCTGGAGAGCCCTTCCTTTTAGTTTCCCACGAGCTGACAATATCGTATGATGCACACCGCCTTGTTTCATAAGGGATATGACCTTCTGCAAGGGAACTACCTTATGATCTACCTGGCTATGTGCATCAATAAAATAGAGTTCATCTCCTTTTGCACCTGTCACCTGGAGCAGCGCAACAAAAATAGTGACAATAATTCCAGACTTAATGACCCCTTTCACCATTCCATCTCCCCTACCGAACGTTGATGATGTGGGATGCGCAGTTTTTACGCGTTTCTCACCAGCAGCTGAATACTTCTATTCATAGTACTCAATTCTTATTCTTTCGTAAATTAATAGTTGTTTAGCCTCTTCATTTCCGTGTGTTTCGGCAAAGTCTTCAGCGAGATCTCCATTATTGTCTTTTATATTTAACAGGCTCCCCCTTCCGCAACTTATTCCAGTGCCGGGCAGCCTTCTAAGTAAAGCCCATATGATTTCACTGTCACCTCTTGCCGCAGCATAAAATAGAACCGTCCTTCCTCCATTGTCGATGCGAAATAGTTCATTATTCAAGTGACATGTTCTCAGAATTTTCTCTATGATGTCGATGCTCTCACTCTCGACAGCGATCATGAGGCTTGTCTTATCTTCATGTAATTTGTGAAAAATATTCTTCAGGGCTTTAAAAATCATTTATTTAATCCACGTGCATGAAGGGGACATCCTTAAATAACTAAATAAACTAATCGATTAGTCGATATTTTTTCTTACTTGCTATTTCTCTACCCCGCTGAACCGCATATCCAATCCCAGAAGGGGTCATACACAGTTTCTCAGAGAGTTCTTTTATAGAAATTTTAAGTTCATTCACCGCCCAATTACAAAACAAGCCTCTGGCATCCGGAAGTGGAATCTGACGCCCCTTTAAAAATATATCATCAGGATCTATTCCATATATCATTCCTACTTTTTTCGCGATATAATTCAGATTATAACCTTTTGCCTTTAATTCATACTTACGGTTTAATTTTTCATTGGCCTGTTTCAATATACTCAATACAAAGTCAGTGTCACCCAGAATTCGCTGGTCCCCTTTTTGTCTGTCCATTCCCTTTTTAAGTATTTGTTTAGCAGAATCCCAACCCCCAAGACTTCTGATCAATCCACCTCCAACCAACTCCGGCTTTCTCCCCTGATCCTGACCGGCTTTTACATAAGAAAGATAATTCCTTCTGGCCTGTTTAATGGTGTCAGAAAATTGTGATAAAATGAATTCATCATCCTGAAAATCGCATTCTCTCTTCCCCAGCAAAACACCATGTCCGCAAAATGAATACTTTTTAAGTTCTTTAAGGTCCTGTACCATTTTTGCTCGTAA
>JAUVGT010000164.1 GCA_030593645.1 Deltaproteobacteria bacterium | reverse complement strand
CCAAGAAGTGCCAGGTCTCGTGTAATAAGTTTCTTCCTGATTAGAGTATTAGCCAGTTTCTTCTTCTCAGGCCGCGTCAGCCAGTTAAGATCAACAAGCTCTCCCTGCAGAAAATAGAGGTAAATTTTTTCTTTTTTGTTTACAAGCGTTAGAACACCCGTTTTTTTCTGAAATAATATCAGCTTAAAAATGTCGCTGGTATCAAAGTTGTCCAGTGAGCCTGTTTTTAAATTTATCCTGAAAAGTTTGGTTATTAAGCCGGTGATTCCAGGTTTTTCGGAAGCTTTTAAGATTTCTGTAAGTTTCGATTTTCTTAAATCCGCGTCAATCATTAACACGGATTTGCCGGATTGGGACAGCGCGTATGCCAAGTTAAATACCGTACTTGTTTTACCCTCTCCCTGACCCGCGCTGGTAATCAGAAGAGAACGAAGCTCTTTCCCTATGGATGAAAAATGTATATTTGTGCGCAAACTGCGGAATGCCTCTGAAAAATGTGAATTGATGGGATAGTCGGACAAGAGAGAATAACCGGAACCGTTTGAACTAATGTTATTACCATTTTTATTTTGCTTCGCCGCCTTCGGAATGACGGAAAGAACAGGCAAATTAATATGCTTTTGGATATCTTCCTCGGTATGCAGAGACCGGTCAAGATATTCCAGTAAAAAAGATATGCCCGCACCTGTAAACAATCCAAAGATAATACTTAATATAAAATTGAGCTTTTTATTCGGTTTGACAGGGATCTTAGGTATTTGCGCATTTTCTGCAATCCGAATGTTTGAGACATCAACATTGCTGACCACATCGGATTCTTTTATCTTAGAGAGAAGTGTATCATACAATTTCCTGTTGGTCTCAACACTTCGTTCATAGATGGTATATGTAAGTTCTTTTTTGTTATTTTCGAGAGCATCATTTTCAAAATCGCTAATCGTTTTTTGAATCACATTTTCCCTGGTTAGAAGAACCGATCTTTCAGCATTAAGGTTATCAATTTCTTTGACCAGCGCATCGTTTAATTTATCCCGGATTTTTCTAATCTGTGTTCTAATCTGTATTATTTTTGGGTGTTTGGATTTATAAATTTTACTAATGCGTGAAAACTCAACTTCAGCTTCCAGAAGATCCTTGTATAGTTTGTCAACCAAAGGATTCTCAATAAGAGATCGTACATGAACAATTTTTGCCCCATGTTTTGAGAGACTGGTTAGTTCTTCGATTTTTGCATCCAACTCAAGTCTTTTATTTCTTGCTTTTATGTAAGTATCATTAAAATCTTCGATCTTCTGGGATATCACTTTTTGTCGACCACTAATTGAGAACAGTTTCTCTTTTTGTTTGTATGCCAGAAAGGATGTTTCTGAATCCTCCAGCTTTTTTTTCAGATCGTATAACTGGTCTGTCATCCAGCTTAGAGTGTTTTTAGAAGTTTTTATACGATTGTTGATATTAAAAGAAATATATTCCCGGGCAAGCGTGTCGGTAATATTTTTGACCAGCTCAGGTCTGATACCTTCCACACTCAATTTAAGAAGCCGGGTGTCACTGACCTGTTCGATACTGATTTTTTCCTTGAGTATAAGGGTCAAGGCTGCCAACCTATCCTGGGGTGATTGTTCAGAATTTTTACCCGTAAGAAGATGTATGTTTGCTTTAAGAATATTTAAAAAAGATCTCCACAGGCTGGTCTCTATGTCATTGTTGTTTTCAAATTTATCAAGATTTAACTCATTGATCACATTTTCCAGAACCGGCCTGGATGTGATTAGCTTGAAGTGGGTATTGAATGTTAATGACTGTGAAACATAACTTTCGTAGTTAGTCCGTTCACCGGTCAATGGAGAAGTGATTTGTTCTTTTTCAATGATCAGTGTGCATGAAGATCTGTATATTGGTTTCATTAAAAATGTAAAGAGCATTGTCAAAGTAACCATGATAGCAACACACGTTAAGATAAGTACTTTATTCTTTTTAAGGATATAGTAATAATCGCTAAGATGTGGAGGATGTATGAGTTCAGTTGGGTTCATAATTAATCATTCTATTGATGATCCAGTAAATGTTTATAGCCATGCCTCCGGGACATGGATTCGATCACCTGGTTTTAGTTTAAAATCCGGTATTTTCCCTGCCTTAACTGCATTCAGGTTGAGTTTAATCACAATTTGCTTATTCCCCTCTTTTCGGATAATTTTAGTCCGGTTAGGTGCGGCAAACCTGTCAAAACCGCCGGCCATGACGCAGGCATTCATGGCTGTCAAACCGGGTTGATAATTATATGCTCCGGAATTTTTAACCCGCCCTTCGATGTATATTTTTGATTCGTTCGGGTTGAGTACTTTTTCTAAGGGTATATAAACAACATCACCTGACCGTAATGCCATATTTTGGCTCATATCACCTCTGTCGAGGAGACTTACCAGGTCAACTTTTTCTGGTTTCTTCTTTGTAAGCAGACTTTTTACATCCATCCCTTCTTTTATCTCTTTGGCGGTCGCGCGAAGTATATAAGCAACATTCCCTCTTTCTGGCAATAAACCGCCTGCCTTGGCGATTAATTCCATAAGGGTCGCTTTTGATGTCATAGTATATAATCCAGGAGATTTTACGGCACCTGAGATATAATACTGGAGGCTATGGTATTCCTTTATGACTATATTAACTTCAGGATTTACAAAATAATGTTTTGCCAGAGGCTTTGATATTATGGATTCCAACTGGTTTACAGTGTGCCCTTCTGCTTTGACCGAACCGATAAATGGTACATTGATTTGTCCTTTGCCTGAAACTGTAAGTGTCACATTGCTCTGTTGTTCACCTCCCGCATATATGGTTAAGGTGAGAACGTCCCTCGGACCGATTCGGTAACCGAGATTTTGGCCAAGGACCGGTGTCGTGAAGATAACCACAAGCAAGAATGAGATAAGCGTATTTAATACTTTAAGATACATGTTAATATTAGCGTTTATAGTATTTATTATTTAACTGTTTGCGTCCCAGGTTAAATCTAAAATCGAGTTTTGCCAAACCAAAGGTGTTGCTATAATCATATCCATCAATATTTGAGTTTCTTTTTTCATAACCCGCTTTAACAGAAAAAAGCAGCCAGTCCGTGAACCAGTAACCAAGGCTGCCTGCAATCATATAAGTATGGTCTTCCCTTAGTTTGTATTCACCATTCCCGGTGTAACCGTAAGTTCTTTCATAATCACTATTTTGATAATACCCCTCAACATTCACAGTGATTTTTTTCAAAAAAAGATGTCCGGCTTCAAGTGTTAAACGATGAGCCTCATAGTAATTTTCTCCATAGTACTGATCATTAAAATTCCATTCAGAAATAAAAGATATATAACTTTTCACCAGCTCTTCAGGTGCCGGGGGATTCTGGCCTGTTATTTCTATTCTATATGTAAATGTATCAATGTCTTCCAACATGGGGTCATCAAATTCCCGTTCGTGATATCCTGCTCCGCCTTCAATAAAAAAATATTTAAACTGATTTCTGATAATGAGGCTGATCTGATTCGAAGTATAGTCCGAGGTGGTCAGTTCGAAATCTTTTGCCCAGTACTGGTACTCAAGATCGATGGATGTTTTTTCATTGAAACTATAAATTAAATCGAAAATTCCCCTATTTTCAACTGAATCCTCATGGGTTCGTGGATCATAATCAATTTTTGTATTACGGTATCGGGCACCTATGGCAAATATAGGATTAAAGTCATAATAGACAATCGGAGTAAGACGGTTGACATAATATAATTCTCTGTCTATTGAGTTGCTGAACTGATCGGTTTGGGCCGGATCACGTGTATAGTAAAAACCATCTTCAAGTCCAATGGTCAGACGTTCAAAAGGTTTGGTTTTTGCATCGAGAAAGGCTGTATGCCCCACATAATCATCATCTTCCGCTTGATTTCCTGTCTGCCATGGGTAAGGGTCGTCCCTGTCATCATATTCAAAGATATTCATCGTATAGTCGAGAGAAACATAACTTTTTGCGGTTTTAAAACCAACGTCGATTCCAGGCTCATATAGATAAGTATAAACTGTTCTTTCATTTTCATCGGCTTTATAGAAATTGTTGTCAGTTCTCCATGTCCCGGCAAACCTGGGTTTAATTGTGAAAACCGGATCAGCCAGGACCGGGAGTTCCATCATCAGATTCAGTATGGATATCAGGAAAAATAATAGTAGGGCATTGTGTAAATATTTGTAATGTTTCATTTTAATCTCACTCCATCATTTATTAATAAGAGTATTGGGAGTTTGTAATTTAATAAAGTATTATATTAATAGCTTCATTATTTTATCCGATATTGATTAATTTAAACCGGGCTTGCTGGTGAAATAGGCGGCCAGCTTGGTTTACGAAAGGGGAGGGGCGTCCATTCATCAGTAAATTCATATGCTTCTGGCGGGCTGGGTATGGCTCCGGCGTTATAAGCTAATTTTATTGTTTTTTCATTCAAATTTTTAGCTGCTTCGATTTCTTTAAATATTTTCTCTGCAATCTCAATCGCTTCTGGGTTTTTATTTGTTTTAATAATCTGTTGGGCAACAGACTGGATCCTTGAAAGTACAAAGCGGAGACTGCTTGCAGAATCGAAAGCGGATTGTACCAATTCAGAATTATCAAGATCCTGGTCACCGGGCACCAGTGAAGCCGCCAGTGCTGCGGCATCTTTTGAATATTTTAGGGCTTCTGCCAATATTTTAGCATTATCAGAAGATTCAGCCCGCCCGGTAAGCTTGTCAGCATGATCAGTAATAATGTTGGATAGGACGGATGCGATCAGTGATGAAGCCTTCCTTGCAAATCTTCTTGACTGCCGCAGCATTTTTATGTTGCCTGTTGATTGTGCCTGATTTGCAAAGCCGACAGCCTCTTTCATTAACACTCTGGCCAATATGAGTCGTGATTCGGGGCTCATTTGAGGCGTTTTTGAAAAGGATGGTGTTGATGCAAGCATAAGCAGACCGCCAATTAAAGGTGCAATAATATGCAATTTTTTGAAATAATAATGGTTCATTTTTTTAATTCTATCTAATATCTGTTCCTTTTTAATAATGGCGGATTCTTTTTCAGCTATCTTTTACGACTCCATAATATTTTATCCTTAATATGTCAACGAATTTATTTATTTATATGGTTTTAGAATAAATTATTGAATATAATGTAATATTTTGACTGGAAAATTACGGGATACAACAATCAGGGGATGATTTCACATGCCTGGAAGGACTCTATCGGAACAGATGCTTATTTACATATTGGGCAAGTATTTCAGTTGATGGGACTGGCGGACGGGTCATTGAAAAATTACTAATAATGGAGTGTGCCATTTCATGACTGAGTATACCTTCATTCAGATCCTGAACATTGATATATATTGCATTGAATTCATAGATATAAAATGCGCGTAATCGGCAGGGTTTTTTATAAAATTTTTGATATATTTCACGGAGCTGAGCTTTATTCTGACAGACAAATATTTTAGTTTTATCGAGCTTATTATGCATGCCCAGTATTTCCTGAACTCTTTCAAAAAGAATGTCTACTTTGCTGACAAGTTTTTCTTCAACCATATCCGCATCCGAATTAAAATATTTAGTTATTGCGTTCCAGGTAGTTGAAGGGAAACGAATGTTTTTGTTTAGTTTTTTTAGATCATTCATGGAATTGTAATGGATCACAGTGTGGCGGGTTTTCATGTTCTGCCAATTTGTTTCTCCAACAATCCGGCCATATGATAGAACACAAACAATTCCCAATAGAAGATTCATCAGGATGTGCAGTATAATAATTTCTATAGATCTGTTTAAATACAGCATTATTTAATCTTTAATAATACAGAAAAAATTGGTGAAATATATTAGTTTTCTGTTTGTCAAAGCTGGCGGTTTCGTAAAAAGTCCAACTTCTGCGTTGTGCTGCATTTTGCAATCATTCAACTCCCCTGTTAAATAAAAAGACAGATTTAACAGGGCGGGTCCGATAAGTACGCTTCATGATTACGAAATTTGCACGCCTTGAATTTGAACTTTTTACGAAACCATCAAAACTGGTTACAATTATATTATCGGCATTTTTTGAACGATTCTTAAGCAGTTTTTAGTGAATTGGAATTCTGGTTTTTTAATACATTCCAATATTGATGATAATGCTGGAAAAATCTTATGCAAATCCAGATTTGTTCGTTTCGAGGCTGCAGAATCAAATGAATAACGCGTTATTTCGAGGGTTTTGGAGTGAAGGATAGGACGAAGATGGTATGAGTCCGAGATGTAAAATAGGTGAATTTTTGGGTTGGATTTTCTATCCCGGATTTTTCGCAAACTTCGTTACAAGAGCATACAGCTTATGTTATATCAGTGGATGGCTTATGAGAATTCCGGGCTATCTCTGGGTTACTCTGATGATCTCTTCGATCGTGGTTGTTCCGGTTAAGATTTTTTTGACACCATCCTGGCGAAGGGATCCCATATTCCGTTTTATAGCTTCCTTTTTAATAATATTTGAATCATAGGTTTTCAGGATCAGGCTCTTTAAATTATCTTCCATTATCATGATTTCGAAAATTCCGGCGCGGCCTTTATATCCGGTGTTAAAACAATTTTCACACCCTGCTGCCCGGCAGATATGACTGTTTTTTAACTGATCGGGTGTGATGCCGATACTTCGAAGGGCCAGTTCATCCGGGGAATACGGTTTTTTGCAATCACTGCACAATACCCTTGCCAGCCGCTGGGCCATCACAGAAATGACTGATGATGATATTAGAAAAGGTTCCACACCGATATCTACAAGGCGTGTGATCGCGCTGGCCGAATCGTTTGTATGGAGAGTTGAAAATACCAGGTGTCCTGTGAGTGCGGATTGAACGGCTATTTCGGCTGTTTCCCTGTCACGAATTTCACCGATAAGAATCACATCAGGGTCCTGCCGAACAATTGATCTTAGCCCCCTGGCAAATGT
Organism: Deltaproteobacteria bacterium; assembly: GCA_030593645.1. Taxonomy (GTDB): domain Bacteria; phylum Desulfobacterota; class Desulfobacteria; order Desulfobacterales; family JAUVGT01; genus JAUVGT01. Next base: position 3,343 of record JAUVGT010000164.1, on the reverse strand, counting down.
TAGATCGATTTTCGGGTTGACCTGTATCTGGCTGATTCCCTTGATCTGGTACTCGATTGGGTCTTCAACTGTGATTATATTGATATCGGGTTTGTGAATGGAAGTTAATATTGCATAAAGTGTTGTTGTTTTACCGCTCCCGGTGGGACCGGTTACAAGAATGATGCCGTGAGGGGTCCTGACCAGTTCTTTGATCTGTTCAAGCTTTTCAGGCACAAAACCAAGATCAGATAGCGTAAGAAGGGAGCCTGATTTGTTTAAAAGACGAAGTACAACCCTTTCTCCAAATGAAGTCGGTATGGTGGATACCCTGACATCGATATCCTGATCACCGATTTTTACATCGAACCGTCCGTCCTGGGGGAGTCTTTTTTCAGCAATATTCATTTTGGCCATCACCTTGATCCTGGAGGTCAGGGCAGGCTGAATCCATTTGGGCGGTGCGAGCAGATCATATAAGATGCCGTCCACACGATATCGAACTTTGAAACTGTCCTGAAACGGTTCAATATGGATATCACTGGCGCGGGCCTTTGTTGATTGTGAAATGATATGATTTACAAGTTTGATGATCGGTGCGTCACTGGTATCATCAAGTAAATCCGCCGTTTCCTCGATTTCATCAATAATGGTATCCCCGTTTTCTTCCATGGTCTGAACAAGCTGCTCCGCTGAATCCCGGCTGAAGTCGTATGATATGTTGATCGCGGAGAGAATCGTATCCTTTGCCGCGAGCACAATATGAACATCATCCAGCGTCAGTATGCGTATCAGGTCATCCATGGCCTGGAAGCGGGTGGGATCATTCAGGGCAATCACATATTTTGTTCCATCTGAATTTTCCGGTTCCATTCGCGGTTCATGTTCAGCAGGAGTTTTTTCCTTTTTATCACCTGTGGTTTTAAAGGGTACCATTACATATTTTTTCAAAAACTGAATCGGTACATGGCGGGTAAAATCAAATCCCGTGTTGTTAAACGGCAGCTCAGGCCAGAACGGTATATCATATTGTTTACTAAACGTTTCAAGGAGCTGTTTTTCGGAAATGATTTTTTTGCTGACAAGTATTTCCCCGGTACTGCCGCCTTTTTCACTTTTTATTTTGGCGGCCTCCTTGAATTGATCGTCCGAAAGGCCGAAGTCCTCCTGAAGTATTTGAATAAGTCCTTTTGTCATATCGAATCGTTATTCTTCTTTTTCTTCTTTAAAGAGTTTTATCTTACCCTCTTCAATTTTATTTATATGCTCTTTTTTCTTATTATATATTTCTTCGGCTTCAGCCGGGTTTTCGATCACATGCGGTGTCAGGAAGATAAAAAGATTGGTTTTTTCCCGGGCTTTCCCGCGGTTTTTGAACAGCCATCCGATAATCGGGATATTACCCAGCACCGGAACCTTATATTCAGTTATTGAATAACTTTCATCAATCAGTCCCCCGATGACTATTGTGTTTTTGTCATTTACAATCACGGTTGTATCAACGGTGCGTTTCAGGGTTGTGGGCTTAAATTCGGTTGTCGATTCCAGGTCCGTGACTTCAAGGGAAATGGCAAGGCGGACCATACGGTCTTTACTGATATGCGGTGTGATTTTAAGTGTGGAACCCACATCCCGGTATTCATATGATTCAAATGATTCAGTATTGTTATCGGATGTGGATATTTTTGTTTGAAACGGTAAATTCTTTCCGATATATATTTTAGCCTCTTCATTGTCGGTGGTCAGGATTTGCGGTGTGGAGAGTATATTAACATCTTTATCCTTTTTATAGGCCTGTATGATTCCTCTGATGTTATTAAACGTCACACCGGCGATCTTGATTGCTTCGGTAAATATGCCGAGGGAAGCTCCGCTCGGTAATCCGAATCCTACCACGCTGGCCAGGGTTGAGGCGTCGCTTTCATTCTTAAAGCCGCCGGTAACTGCTGTATTTTTTCCTTTTATGGTGGTATCATCCGCGCCGCTCCACTCTGTTCCAAGACGAAAATCTTTGTTCGTGTTTACTTCCATGATCAATGCTTCGATATATACCATTGATCGGGGTATATCGAGTTTCTTTATAATTTCTTCGATGACCAGGTAGTCATCGCTTCCTGCCTGTATGATGAGGCTGTTCGTTGCTTTATCAGCGGTAATGCTGACTTTGCTGGAAATGATCGGGACCGTACTCTTTCCTTTTACAGTCCCCGTTTGTTTACTCGGCAATGTCTGAAGAACCTTAGCCAGATCTTCAGCCGTTGCGTTTTCAAGATAGTATACCTGGATTTTTTCTTTTCCGCGGGGTGTTTCTCTATCCAGCATACCGATCAGGGACCTGATCCGGCTGGTGTCGTCCTGGCTTGCAAGGACAACAACTGTGTTGGTTCTTTCATCTGATACAAATTTGATGATTTTTCCGAGACTCCCTTTTTGTGTTTTTGACCTGGCCTGAAAGACAGAGCTTAAAATGGTGACAATTTTTTTACTATCCGCGTAATCAAGGGGGACAACGGATATTTCCTGGCCGATACCGGAAATATCGATCTCTTTTAAAATTCGAAGCAGCCTTTGAATATTGGAAAGGGTGTCCGTGACGATCATTGTGTTAGTGGGCGGATAAGCCACGATAACGCTTCCTTTTGAAATCATCGGTGTAAAAAGTCTCTTGATTTCATTGGGGTTCGCGTATTTCATGGGGATGATCTGGGTGACCAGCCTGTCTTCCGGGGAGGCAGTCCGTGAAGTAATTCTGGTTTCTATATTTTTTGTCCTGGCATCCTGGGATGGAAGTATTTTTGTAATCTCACCGGCCTTTACAGTACTGAAACCGTGGACATCAAGAACCGATTCAAATACTTTATATGCCTCTTTTATTGAGATTTTTTTTGGTGAGATAATCGTTACCTTGCCTTTGACGCGCTGGTCCACAATAAAATTACGACCGGTCAGCTCGCTGATGAATTTAATAAATACATTGATGTCCACATTATTAAAATCAATGGTGACAAACTGATCAGATGAAGCCGGTTTGCGAGGAGGCTCATCTATCTTTTTGGGTGGTTCTTCAAATGGGATTGGGCCTCCGGGATCCTGTGCTGTTGATAATGTGCTGTTGAACATTATAATCAGAAGTAAAAACATTATTGTTTTGATAATATTTATATATGGTTTCATTGTGATAAGTATGCCTGTGATTAATAGTAACTGATTATTTTGTTGGCCTGGTATTGCTTTCGTAAGTCTCCGCCAGCAAAACCGCGTCAATGAGTCCTTTTTGTTTACCTGTTTTTTTTATTGAAAGTTTTTTCAACCTGATCATATTTTTTGGTGTTTCGATTTTATATATGTATTTGACAAGCATTTC
>JAUVGT010000323.1 GCA_030593645.1 Deltaproteobacteria bacterium | reverse complement strand
CGCGGAGTATGTCCATAAAAAGGTTGTTTTTAAACTACTCAAAAATGGAAGCGCTAAAATTGAAATGATCATTACCGCAAAAGGACAGAGCGGAGCAGCTGTGCGCAGAACAGCCCGGAACCAGGAGAATTTTATTCGGTTTCTCCAGCATTTTATAAATCAGTTCATAACCGGATCAAAGTTAGTCAGTCAACAGGCCGTTTCCGTAATAGATATCATCCGGCCGGCAAGTATCAAAATAGAATTTGAAGCTCCGGTTTTTGCGCGCAGGGAAGGGAATGAGTTGCGGTTTAAAATACCTGAAACATGGTGGGCCGGCTCCATGTTTTCACTAAAGCAAAGAAATCAACAGCTTGTTTTGGGCGTACCTCGCACTGAACTCACAGAATTTGAATTTATACTGCCGGATGGGAGCCGTATAAAGCGTATACCGAAGTCTGGAAAAGTCGATACAAAATTTCTGACATATCAAAGAAGCACCAGCAGTGCTAACGGGCGTATCAAAGTCAGCGATTCCCTGGAATGGCTTTCAGAACGTGTACCGGTAAAGGATTATACAGGGCTGCGGACGAAAATCGATAAAATCATTAAGATGCAGGATGAAGAGATTGTGTTGGCGGTTCAGTGAAACTATTTCTACCGATCTTTATCAGCCTTTGATTTTTTAACACGGTAAAGATTTTCATCCGCTTCTTTTAAGAGATGATCAGGATCCTTAAGATCTGGATTTTCCGTGGAGGCAACCCCAAAACTGATAGATATGTGGATTGAAATGTTTTTGAATTTTAGCGGCTGTTCAAGAAAATCAATCCTGATACGATTCAATAAATTTTCCGCGCGTTCCTTTGATGTTTCCGGTAGTATAATCACAAATTCATCTCCCGCGTACCTTGCCACAATATCGGTATCCCGGACCTTGTCCTGAAGGCCTTCGGCCACATATTTTAATAATTCATCACCGCAATCATGCCCATATACATCGTTTACATTCTTAAACTTATCCAGATCAATAAACGCCACTGACAGAGAGCCGGAGTAGCGTCTTTCCCTGTTGACTTCTCTTTGAAGGACCGTTTCCATAACCCTGCGGTTAAGAAGGCCGGTCAGCGGGTCATGGTAAGCCAGGAAACGCAGTTTTTCATGCGCAGTCACATTAGACAGGCACAGGGATACTTTTACGGCAAGCTGTTCAAGATTACTGGTGTCCATGCCCTGGTGGAATCTTGTTTGGGATGTATCCGCCTGGTTTAGGCTGCCGATTATTTCTCCATCAAGAGAAATCGGTGCGATTGCCATCGATTTGATAAAATATTTTCTGTTTTCCGGTAAAAGTTCGGCATAAGGCTCAAGGTTACGGTTTACAAGTAACGGAACGCTGCTGGTTCCCACGAGTTTTGTAAAAACCTGTTTATCGATCATGCTCAGTCTGTTTGCTAAAGACTCGGAGGCTTCAAGGGAATGAATAAACTCCGAAATATCACATTTTTCAATCATTGAAATCCAGGCATACGGCACTTTGAATCGATCTTTTATTTCATTCAAAAGGACACTAAAAAGATCTGTGAAATTGAGAATTGTCAGTATGCTTTTTTCAATCTTAAAAAAATTTCTGGCAATAATTTCATTTTTTCTGAGTCTTTCTGTTATTTTCTTAATATCATGCATGGCAGCTTTTCATGTCATCCGCGGTCAGTTGCAAGATTAGCTTGAATTTGATAGATTTATTTTTTAAGTAATTTTGATGGTCTCGTAAAAAGTCCGAATTAGACGGTTTCGTAAAAGGTTCAAATTCAAGGCGTGTAAATTTTGTAATCATGAAGCGTACTTATAGTACGTTGAATGATTGCGAAATGCAGCACAACGCAGAAGTTGGACTTTTTACGAAACCGTCAATTTTAAAACCTTTCCTCAGGCACAATTTCAGTGACGGGAGGCTGTTTTCCGATATTTCACCGGAACGCATTTTCTATACGCGATTGAAGATTTTGAATCCAATAATAAGTGGAATATTAGCATATCGAATAAAAAAGGTAAATATGCGTTGTGAATCAAACTTGAATTTTGTTCTACACGTTTATCAATCAGTAATTATCGTGTACATACTAAGTATTTTGGTTGCATGTTCCGGAGTCAGACCGAACAGGAGCATCATTCAAAAAACCTGGGAACCGTTCAGCAAGAGCCGTATGGACGAAAATTATATTGCTGCAAAAAAATACTTATGGAATTATCCTCAAGGAATCGGTTTCTTTCTGCTGAAATTGGGAAAATACCTGAACTTCAAAAGGGGATTACACCTAAAGATGTTGCTGCCCTTAAAGAAATTTGCAGACTTTATCATAACCATCATGACAGATTTGATCGGATTTACATCCAGATGCATTTGGTGGGCAACCCCGGGAAAAGGCGATATAATACACCACTGCAGGCGTTTTACTGGCTGGTTAAGGATGGATACCTGATCGAAGCTGAAAACCTGATTAAAGATTATTCATTAACAAGTCTTCTCCGGTATGCCTGGCTGCTTGAGCATACCCGGCATCTTAATCGATGGCGATGGCGTGTGAAAGCCGCGAAAAAACTTTATGACAGCTGTCAGGACCAGGGGCTGAAAAACAGAATTGACAGGTTTTATCAGGAAAACAGGGGAGCTGTTGATTTGATCATTTCATTGGCGGAAAAGCATCCGAATGATTTCGGTTTTCAGTTTGTGCCATTTACAGGTGAAATAAAAAGAAATGAAAAACGCTGGGATAATTTTAAAAAGGTGGCTGAGAGGATAAACGCCCCTGAACTTGTGCATTATTATATTCAATCCAACTTTTATTATGAGCCTGATAAATATGCTTCCCCTGAAGAAATATTCAGGACGGGATCCGGAAATTCTGCCGCGATGTCCGAGTGGGGGGTATTTCTGCTTAAAAAAGCAGGGTATAAAACATTTGTAAGAAAACTTAAGGGTTTGCAATCTCCCTGCGTGTCTGAGCATACCGGGTCAGGAATCATCACAGATCAGGGGGACTATATCCTTGTGGTCGATTTTCCAAAAGGGAAAAAAATATCCGGGCCGCATAATCTTCAGAGCCTGGATCGGGAACTCTCACAGGGGCATTGCATGTATCCTACCAAAAGAAAGTTCCCCATTCCAAAACCCAATATACAGAGACCGCCTTTGAAGAGTATTTAGAAGTGGTTACAAACATTTCTTCAGGTCCAATTTGGTGTGGAGTAAAGATTTCAATTTTCGAAGTTTATTATATATTCCAACAGTTGAGATATTCGCTATGTTTAAAAAACAAAGGGCGGGCCAATGCCCCTATGCCCGTTTGAAAGTTTTGAAATCACTTCAATATGGTTTTCGAGTTTTCATATCCGAATGAGCGGATTTGGTATCCGTCCCAAACAAGTCTTGAATCCGCACCTACTATTTAATTTTTTTTTCTTGACAATAAACATGTAGCTGAAATATAGCTTGTAGTTAATTTGTTTAAAAAGTGAATGGTATTTATTTATTTTAGTTGCATAGCAACAGATAAAGATCTGTCGCTGATTAACTTTATTAGGTAAGGAGGGGAGGGCTTATGTCAAAGTTTCAATCAGGCACATCCAAGTTTATGGTCATTATCGCTGTTTTATCATTGTTAGCCACAGGATTTATTATATCTTGCGGCGAAGCGGAGAAACCTGCGGAACCAGCAAAAACAGAAGTGGCAAAACCGGAACCGGTAAAAAAGGCAGAACCGGCAAAGCCGGCTGCAAAGAAAAAAGGCCCGTCGCTTGACAAATGGAAAGCCGCATTTGATCCGTCAACCGCTAAATACAAATGTATTGTTTCAAATGTATCACATCCTGTCATAAAAGGTGTCTTTACAGGTTTTGCTATCCGTGATGAATTGTGGAAGCGTACCAATGGTCAAATATACATCGACTATAAACCGTTTTCCATGCTTGGCGGAGAAGTGGAAGTATTGAACCAGCTGCAGATCGGCGCGATTCAGGGTATGGGTGTCAGTTCTGTCGCGGCCACCAACCTGGGACCGAGATTCGGTTTGATCAATCTTCCCTTTCTGATCAATTCCTTTGAAAAACTGGATAAATTCATTGCCAGCGGTAAACTGTTTGATCATTACATGATGGCCATGGACCACCAGGGAATTATCGGTCTTGATATTACCGGGTATGGTAATTATGGATGGGCCACCACCACACCCATAAAATCAATTGCCGATGCAAAGAAAGTGAAATTCAGGATTGCTGAATCCGCGGTCGGTCAACTCAGTTACAAACAGTGGGGATTCAATCCTGTGGTTATGCCGTGGCCGGATGTTCCCGTGGCATTGAAGCAGGGTGTTATCGATGGTCTTGATCATACACCCATGGTCTGCAACATCACCAAGAAATTTGAAGTGGCCAAATATTTTACGCAGTTAAACTATGCCCAGGGTCTTTTTATCTGGGTATTCAACAAAGCCTGGTTTAACTCACTTCCGGCTGATCTGCAGAAAACCTTTAAAGAAGTGGTTCATGATGTCTGTGCGGATATACGTAAACAGACAGTACAGCAGGAAATAGATCAGATCGCGGCTGCGAAAGCAAAAGGGATTGAGTTCTTTACCCTTTCTGACGCTGAAATGAAAACACTGAAAACCCAGGGCAATGCCGCCCATGATAAATTTGCAGGCGAGATTAATAAGCTTAAATCCGGTGACACATACCGTCCGGATAATTTCCTGAAAGAAGTACAGGAATATATCGGATATAACTAACCATCGGTTTGGTTTTTAATATGAATGGGGGTTTAGCCATGCTAAACCCCCGAATTATTCAGGGTTGAAAATATGATTGGAAGATTTTTAGATTTTTTAGATAAGATACTGACATTTTTTGAGGAATGGACACTTTTTATCTCTGTGATTGTCGCGCTTGTTGCTCTTTTCTTCAATGTAGTATTAAGATATGGGTTTAATTATTCATTGGCCTGGTCCGAGGAACTGGTGAGGCACGTGATTGTATACACTACCTTAATCGGCTGCAGCGCCGCCGTTAAGAACCGTTCAATGATCAAGATCGATGCCTCGGTTCAATTAATTCCAATACTTAAGGTGCCTCTGACCTTTTTCAGTAATTTTGTTACACTGATTTTTTCCAGTATGGTGTTTTATTTGGGATTGGATTTGGCAAAGCGTATGGTTCTTACAGAACAGAAAACAATTATTATGCAGATTCCCCTGGTTTATATTTTTTCCATTCTGCCGTTGATGGGTGCGATGATGTTTATACGCACCATACAGGTATTTTACCAGGATATAGTAGAACTGCGAGCCGGGAAAAATGAGGATTAGCAAAACCTCCCTAACCCAATAAATTGGGAAAGACAGATGGAGTAACAAGGTTATGGAAACCAGTCATATTATTATTATATTGATACTTTTAGGATGTATGGCCACATATATCCCTGTGTTTATGTGCTTGTTTTTTACCGCGGTATTGGGTTTTGTTTTTTTTACGGATCTGCCGCTTTTAGTGCTTGCTCAAACTCTACTCCGCAGCATGGATAATTTCGCCCTGGTTGTGGTACTTTTTTTTATTCTATGCGGCAACATCATGACTTCCGGGTCCATTGTTGAAAAGCTGATTAAGGTGGCCAATGCTCTTGTCAGCTGGCTTCCCGGCGGATTGGGTATGGCCGGTGTACTCGCATGCGGGCTCTTTGGCGCTATATCCGGCTCGACTGTTGCAACGGT
>JAUVGT010000375.1 GCA_030593645.1 Deltaproteobacteria bacterium | reverse complement strand
CGACGATGACCAATATACAGAAGATTCGGCTGATCGAAGATGTACTTGAAAGTGATATTCGGCCTGTACTCAAGAAAGATCGTGGTAATATCAAACTGATTGACCTTGACGGGAATGATGTGATTGTGGAGTTGAGAGGGGCATGTGCCAGCTGTGGAACTTCTCAATTTACGGTAAAGAATTTTGTTGAAGATAAATTGCGTAAACGTGTATCACCGGAATTAAACGTGAAAGAGATGGAAAAGTATGAAAACCGTATATGTTGATAATAATGCCACAACAAAAGTAGACCCCGATGTACTTGAGGAGATGCTGCCCTATTTTTCGGAATTATACGGCAATCCCTCCAGCATTCATTCATTTGGCGGTGAAATAGGACGAAAACTGACGGAAGCCAGGGAAAAGGTCGCCGCGCTTATCAACGCATCACCGGAAGAAATTATATTTACAAGCTGTGGAACCGAAAGCGACAACACCGCTATTATGTCAGCTGTTCAGGCCTTTCCCTTTAAAAAGCATATTATTACTACACGGGTTGAACACCCAGCGATAAAAAATATGGGAGAGTATTTAAGCCGAAACGGATACCGTGCCACTTTTGTTCCGGTTGACGATAAGGGGAACCTCGATCTGGATTATCTTTACAAAAAGCTTTCCGATGAAACAGCCATCGTCAGTATCATGTGGGCAAATAATGAAACCGGTGTTATTTTTCCGGTTCAGGAGATATCCGAGGTACTTCAGCAAAGGGGGATACTGTTTCATACAGACGCGGTTCAGGCTGCCGGGAAAGTGCCTGTGGATGTTACGGATGTTAAAACGGATATGCTGTCTCTTTCCGGTCATAAAATACACGCTCCCAAGGGAGTTGGTATTTTATACGTCAGAAAGGGTACAAAATTTGCGCCTCATATGATCGGCGGGCACCAGGAAAAAGGGATGCGGGGCGGAACCGAGAATGTCGCGTCTATTATCGGAATGGGAAAAGCAAGTGAACTTGCTTTGAAATATATAGACCGGGAGAAGATCGAAGTCGCTAAACTCAGGGACAGGCTCGAAACCGAACTATTGGCAAAAGTCCCGGAGACGATCATAAACGGTGATCGAGATAACCGTCTGCCCGGAACGACAAATATCAGTTTTAAATATGTGGAAGGCGAGTCGATTCTGCTTCATCTTAATGAACTGGGTATCTGCGCATCATCCGGATCTGCCTGCACGTCAGGGTCTTTGGAGCCTTCGCATGTGCTCAGGGCCATGAGCGTACCATACACTGCCGCACACGGATCCATTCGGTTCAGTCTGAGCCGGTATAATACATCGGAAGAAATTGATTATATTGTTGAAAAGATGCCTCCGATTATCGAGAAGCTGAGGGAAATGTCACCGTTTTGGGAGAAACGGTAAACCCTTTGAGTGGTGTTTATAGACCATATTCAGGGCAGGTTTGGGACCTGCCCCGACATGTTGAATCCATTCATTTGGGTTTACTTTCTTGACCATGGACGACACCGATAAATTTGAAACCACGTCTAATCTTCCAGCCCGATCTTTCTTAAATAATCTTTCGCAAATTCGATATTCGGATCAATGGCCAGGGCAAGCTTGTAATGCAGAATTGCCAGTTCCGTTTTACCCATGTCCCTGTAATTAGAAGCGATATTGGCATAATCGATGGCTGATGAAGGATCGAGCTCGATCACTCTTCTAAAACACTCAATGGCCTCTTCATGCTCCTTGAGCCTGAAATGGCAGAAGCCCATCAGGTTGTGGATGTCGGTTCTTTCGTGGTCATATTTTTTACCTATCCTTAATACTTCAAGTGCTTTACGGTATTGCTCCATATCCTTCAAACAAATACCCATATATGAATAGATACCGGCTATATCCTGACCGGTTGGATTAAGATCGAGTGCTTTTTCAAAGTGGTCAAGGGCTTTATCAGGTTTCCCCATGGAGATAAAGCTGGTGCCCTTGTAGAATTGAATATAGTATTTTCCGGGCAGTATTTTATTGATTTCAGTCAGTTTTGTTACCGCATCAGCAGGGTTTAGGCTTTCGGTGATCATTTTCGCGGAGAACATACCCACGCTGGTTCTAAGGGCCCGTTCCCGAAAATGCGCACCGGGTATGATCGTGTAAAATGCCGGGATGCCAAGCTTTTCATGTTCTGTATCGATCAGGAATACTTCCATCTCATTTTTCTTCAGGGCTTCCACCAGGTTTTTTATTTCAATTTTAATATTATTATTTGAAAGATCAGGCAGTTCCTGGATACTAATGGTTTGCCCGGGGAAGGTAATATATTCCGCGTTTTTCAGATTATTAAATTTTGGAAGACCGCTTGCCACATAATTTGAACCTGAATTAAAATCTCCGGCAAGCTGGGCCGTTTCCGTCAATGCCCGGCTCAGGGCTTTTTCAGGGTCAGGAGTGGTTCCGGCGGTCCAGACAATTTCACTTGTTTCAGGATAAGATGCGGGATCCCAGGCCAGTACTCCCACAGAAGGAATTCCGGTATCCATTGAAAAATCAGAAAGATAAAGCTCGATCCCCGCCTTATTATATTTTTTAAGCATTTCCTGAACCATGGGATCTTTGGATGATTGAGGGTCTATTAACGGTACCTTTATCTTATTTTGGCTGATCAGCGATGAGACATGTCTTTCAACAATTTCACAGATTCCCTGGGAAACTGCTTCTTCCACGCAGTTACCCGCGGAAGGGCCGTTGAACTCATTGATCATAAAAAACCAGTTGAACGGAATAAGGCTTTCCCGATCTTGTGTCAAATTATAAGATTTTGTCCATTGCAGTGGAAGCTCATCGAAAATTTTTTTTGAAATTTCCAGATCATCTGAATCATCGTGTACCGATTTTGCGATCATTTCAAAATCAATGGCATTTTCCTTAATATTGCTGTATTTTTCTGTAAAAAAGTTGTCAGGATTTTTACAAAAACTGAAAAAGCTGAATCGTTCAGCGAGCTCCATCACCGCGCTGGCTTCTGCCTGTTGAGGGGTTGCTCCTTTTCCCATCTGTTTGTTTGTACCGGTCATGGCTTTGGCATCATGGCCGCAAACACTGAAATATACGGGAATATCGAGCCGTCCGTTATCGATTCGTTTAACTTCTTCTAAAATATTCAGATTCAATTTCTTAATTTTATCTTTAAAATGCTGAATCGTCTGTTCCGGACTCATGATCTTATCCTGGTCCAGGGTGAATTGTTTAAATGCGTCTTCCAGATTGATTTTATACGTCATTTTGTATCCTTATTCATTTAGTTTATGCCACAACGTGGTATTCGTATCATTCATATTATTTTTCCCTTGATTATGCAACCATATAAAAGATGCGAACCCTTAGGGCCCGCGCAAAAATAACTTTACATTTTATGCATCCCGGATTCAGGCCATCTTTGCCCGATCCTCGACTCCAAAATCCTCGGAATAGCCTGCTATGTCTGCGGTTTTGCAGCCTCAGATCGAACAAATCTGACCTAACTCCGAGCACCTAAAATGTAAACTTATTTATGCGCGAACCCTTAGCATGATTCATATCATAAATCAAAAAATATCAAAACGATGCAGGCATGTGTCTCACCATGAAGAATTATTTTTTCATTCTTGATCTATGTCAAGGATAATATCCGGGCATCATGTCATTATGTCATTAAAAAGGTATTGTTAATCACGAAAACACGAAAGTATGAAAACACGAAAGAAGGGTTCCCCAAATTCCTTTGCTTTGCGGTGAGAAAAATAAAATAGAAAATGGAATCGGTTAAGAGTGATGGTCTCGTAAAAAGTCCGAATTAGACGGTTTCGTAAAGAGTTCAAATTCAAGGCGTGCAAATTTCGTAATCATGAAGCGTACTTATAGTACGTTGAATGATTGCGAAATGTAGCACAACGCAGAAGTTGGACTTTTTACGAAATCGTCAAGAGTATTATACTGAAGACTCTTTGCTCGGAAGTAATCAAAAAGATAAATTAAGAGGTGAAGCCATGAAAGTAAAAAGAAAAATAATTAAAATCGATGAAGAATTATGCGACGGCTGCGGACAGTGTGCGATTGCGTGCGCTGAAGGCGCCATCCAGATCATTGATGGAAAAGCCAGGATAATTTCTGATAACCTTTGTGATGGTTTGGGGGCCTGCATCGGGGACTGCCCCGCGGGTGCCCTGGAAATTATAGAGCGTGATGCAGAAGAATTCGATGAGGAAGCGGTTGAAAAGCATTTGTCGGTACAAAAAGAAGATAACAAACAGGCAGCACCTGCCTGTGGATGTCCATCAGCAAAACTCCAGACGTTTGCTCCAATGGAGGCGTGTCAGGCGGCAAACGAACCGTCTTCGATTGGAACTGCTGAATCGACACTTTCCCACTGGCCGATTCAAATCAAACTTGTACCGCCAACCGCACCCTTCCTTAAAGGCGCGGATCTTCTTGTACCCGCTGACTGTGTGACTGCGGCGTACCCGAATTTCCAAGAGGATTTTCTTAAAGGCAGGGTCATGATGATGGGGTGCCCAAAATTTGATGATGTGAATGAATATATCGACAAATTTACTGAAGTTTTCAAGACAGCCGATATAAATAGTATCACATGTGTGGTCATGGAAGTCCCATGCTGTTCAGGAATGCCCATGATTGTCAAAAAAGCGCTCGAATTATCCGGGAAAGACATACCGTTTAAGGAAGTGGTTATCAGCCTGCAGGGGAAGATTTTGAATTAGCTGGTTTAGTTTTTACAGTACTAATCATATTCGACGTTCGATG
>JAUVGT010000330.1 GCA_030593645.1 Deltaproteobacteria bacterium | reverse complement strand
TGTGTGCCTCCCCTTCCCGTCTTTTTCTCTGACGGTCCGGGTGTCAAATGACTCCTGATCCGTTAAATTGTTCAGCAGAGTTGTCTTGCCAACACCTGAAGAACCAAGTAGACAATAAGTCTTAAAGGGCACAAATATATCTATTACTTCACCTAAGCCCTCAGTGGTTTTATTGCTGAATGCCCGAACATGTATATCCGGCATGACCCGATGAATATCATTGACCCGGTTTTCAATTTCATCCGGTTTTAACAGATCACTTTTACTTAGCAGGACAACAGGATGTATATTGCTTTCATTGACCATAACCAGGTATCTTTCCAAACGATTGATATTAAAGTTTGAATCGAGCGATTGGATGATCACTGCCGTATCGATATTTGCCGCGATTAACTGAAATTCAATCCGCTTCCCGGATGTCTTCCTTTTGAGTAGAGACTTTCTCGGGAGTATTTCATGAATCACCGCAAACGCATCATCATCGATAAACTGAGCGTACACCCAGTCGCCTGTTGCCGGATAATCCAGCGGAGTATCCGCACTAAACATTATTTTCCCGGTAATTTCAGAAAATGCGTCTTTTTGCCCATCGCTGATGATATAACTGTTCTTATTTACGGCAATCACCCGCGCAATATCAAATGCAGCTGATTTTTCAGAATCCGTTTTCCCCTGAAACCATTGATCAAAACCCAATTTTTCAATATTCATCAGTATACCATCCATGTACTGTTTTATCACCGAAAGCGTTCTTACTCCGATGCATTCTTATCTTTACTAGAGGTTATTTATTGTTTAAAAAATCTTTATATAAAAGACTCGGCTGTATTCCTGTATTATTCTGGTATTTCCCGCCGGTGTATTTGTTATATTCGCCTTCGATGGTATGATAGTAAATCTGGCAAACTTCTACACCCGCGTAGATTTTCACCGGCTGTATGCAGAATATTTCCAGTGTCCAGTATCCGCTGAACCCGACATCACCGAAACCGGCCGTTACATGAATGAATAAACCCAATCTTCCAATTGAAGAGCGCCCTTCGAGCATTGGCACAAGATTATTGGTTTCCGTATATTCATTCGTTCTTCCCAAGTATAACTTATTCGGTTCTAAAACCAATCCATTTTCAGGAATTTTTATTGCCTCTGTTTGATTTTTCTTTTTCATATCGAGAATTTCGCTTGAATATACTAGCAGATCATTATAAAGTGTAAGATTATAGCTGTTTGGATTCACTTTTTGTATGTCAAACGGGTCTATTACTATATCTTTACCGATTCTTGATTCAATTTCTACCCCTGAAAGTATCATTTAATCTCCCTCTCAATATACATATGCAAAAAAAATGTTTTTATCTACTATCTATAGCATCGGGTAAACATGAACTCCCATACAAATCCGGCGCTTTTGGACTTTTTACGAAACCGTCAATAATGTTAAATCATGTTTTTTAATTGCGTCAACAAGACAGCATATTATACCTTGGGGAGCAATCAGATTTGCCCTGATTGGAAAATAGTGATCCATATCATTTTTAGTGACATTGATCAATACAAAGCCTTTTACGAAGAAGCGGAAGAATGGATCACCGGCTGAATATTCCAATCTTTACCCCGCCTTGAACCGAATCTGATCGAAGGTTTTAAACCCACTTCCAATAATAATCCCATTTCGGTATTGATATTGCGATCGAAGACCAGGATTCTATAAATCCGACGGGTTTGTATTATTGGAGAATCTGAGTATTCCGTTAAAAAAATCATTAAATCGCTTGCTATTGCTCTAAAGACGTATTATATTTGCCCAATCAATTAAGTCCCGCTTTTTTAAAATCGGGATAGTTTATATCTGAAGGAACAATCCATTTGTTATGGTGGCACCCTCCAGTTTACGACGTTGAAAATTTTATGAAAGGAGAATGTTATTATGACTAATGGAACTGTTAAGTGGTTTAACGACCGCAAAGGGTTTGGATTCATTGAGCAGGAAGACGGAGCGGATGTGTTTGTTCATCATTCAGCAATCAACGCAGCCGGTTTTAAATCTCTCAGTGAAGGCGATCAGGTTACCTTTGACATAGAGCAAGGACAAAAAGGTCCTTCTGCTGCAAATGTCACTGTAGTCTAACTTTCGATTCCGAGTAAAATGGGCACTCTTTGCATAGCGGAGGGTGCCCTTTTGTTTCTTTTGAATGAGTATTAGTCCTACCCTGTCCGTAATTACAAAATCTTAAACCATAAAAAACCCTGTCCAAATTCCATTTCTTTTCATCACTAGCAAGAATAACGACCTACGAGGTAACAAAATGGGGAAATCACATTATTCATTAAAAAAGCGTAAAAAAGAATTAGCACGGAAGCTAAAACAAGAGCAAAAAAGACAACGCAAAATAAATAAAGATTCAATCGAACCGGAAGAAACTTCAGATCAGTCTCAAGACATAGAGCCGGAAGAAGCTTTAGATGAATCAGACGAATCGGCTGAATCAGTTGAATCGGATGAATCACAGGATATAGTTGAAAATCCGGAAACATAGAACCGCAATTTTTTTACTAAGTTCCACAATGGGAAACAACGCAGCCTTTTCCGGCAAATGTGAAGGAAACTCGTTCCACCCGGGCAATCTTTCATAGCCTCACTATTGCAGGGATGACAAAAAAAATAAATTTCCAAACTTTTTATCTAATTTTCCCAATCTGTGACCAATCTGTGACTCTGTTTGAAATACATATAGGCAAATCAAGAACCCAACAATTGACGGTTTCGTAATCCGCCGTAGGCGGACCAACTTCTGCGTTGTGCTGCATTTCGCAATCATTCAACGCCCCGGTTAAATAAAAAGTATAGATTTAACAGGGCAAGTACGATAAGTACGCTTCATAATTACGAAATTTGCACGCCTTGAATTTGAACTTTTTACGAAACCGTCTCATTCGGACTTTTTAGGAGTTCATCAACAATTATATTAAAATTTTATTCCTGACGCATCAAAAAAGGGGGAGAAATGGTACGTATAATATTTTTACATTGTTTTAGGGCAGCGGTGCTGATGCTGATTTTGACAAGCGCTGTGTCCCATGCAAGTACGAACTCACTCAAAACCCTGCGGGTGCAGATCGATGTAAATATAACCTGGAATCTTGAGCACAAGCAGGGCTCGCTTTCAATGCAAATAAACGGAACTATGGAGCTCGATCCCGGGAGCGTGCGAACTCCTGCCGGTCATGCATTAGTACCTGTAATGCTCCGTTACCCTGCGGATGGTTTGACCGGTGATTACACATTTAGGGAGACGGAAACAGATACGGATGGGGAGCAAATATGCCACCACAGCGGCTCAGGAAGTCTTAATGCGGTTCAAAGCAGTCTGATGCGCGTGGTTCGAATAAAACACCTGACTTCACCAAATATCAGTAAGCTTTCCCCCGATAAAAAGCAGTACCTTGCTCAGATGCCCGGAAATGAATTGCTTATTGATTATTACGATTTTAGCTGTGCATTCGCCAAAGATCCACGCAAGGTGTCAGGTGAGTGCGGAAAAAAAGAAAAAAGAATAACCAAAAAAAGTATATATTTTGGCAATATGCTTCTGGGTTTTAAGATTCCGGATTCCGGAGAGATGAAAGGCCATCGTAGCTGGATGGCCAGCAGAGTTGGAAGCTTCAGCTTATCTGACCTGCCCGAAAAAATGAGGCGCCCTGCATACCATCCGGAAGAGTCCCCTGGAGGGGGTGTAACCTATAACGTCACATGGGCTTTTGGTAAAGCCGTTAAACCCTTTGACGTAAATGTGAGCACGGTATCCTTCAATTATACCGGAGATGAAAACAGTCTGCAGCTCTTACACCACGCACCGGAAACTCCTGTCAAACCGCCTGAATGGAACAACGGCGGGAAGAACCAACCGGCTGCTTTTGTACGCAACTACCATTTTCCTGTAAAGGTCGTCTTTAATTGCGGACGACCGGTCAAAAGCGCCAACGCCGAAACGTTTCATGCCATCGAAAAGGTATTTAAAGGAAAAGGCTTCGGTGGAAAGCTGGAACTGAAACCAAAAGGGGGTTTAACTATTACCGGCAATCAGATTTCCGGCGAATTCATCATTGAAACAGCCCAGGATGTAGTCGGAACTCACAGGGTTCAGTGGGATTGGAAGGGCGAGGTCGAATTCAAGGATGAACCGGGATTATTTACATTGGAGTTTGGAAAGACCGAGCATACGATTCACATTGTTGGCGATATACCCACAAAAGAGACCAACGCCTTCAAATATGCCGTGGAACTCGGTTGCGAGTGGGCCGAGGGACTTAAGGATGGTCAGCCGGTCCTTGATGAAATCTGGAAAAACTTTTGGGACATCCCGCCCCCGAAAGATAATCCGAACCAAGGCTCTTACCTGTCTTACAAACATTTTGACGTGATACGGGACACTACTACTGACGAATTGCTCACAGAGGGTGGAGGCAACTGCGGCGCATGGGCAGACTTCTTCAAGGATACTGTCGGCATTCATGGAATTCAGGTTGACAAAATCAGCATTTATCCGAAAAAAGCAGGAATGACAATACCCGAAAAAATATTCGATCTCATAGTAGCCAATGACGTACCGGCCCAGGGTAACCTTAATCCATCCCGCGTTTTTACTGAACATGCACTCAATAAATACAATGGAATTTATTACGATCCCTCCTACCATGAGGATTGTTTCGTCAGTTTAAATGAATATGAAAACTCAATGTTCCACGGCTACTGTGACAGTCTGAAGAAGGATACTTTTCTCAAAAAAGGGCACGACTGCGGTTATATAGATCATCCCAAGCCGGCGCAAGAGGAGGCGCTCGTCTCTGATTGCCTCATTAAAGAAGATGATGCCGGAACAGGCTGTGTACCCAACTCAAATGAATGCGAAGTCTACGAAAAAATTATTGACTACTAATACGTTCAATCGATATTAAGGGCCCGTGCAAAAACACACATGATTTATTACCTTACTCTTGCATTAAACAGGAGGCAGCTGTGATTATTGCAATTATTGCCGCAGTGCCTGGACTATTAATTATCATCTTGCTTTAAAACAGCCTGATAAACAAAAAAATCAGGTTCTAAACGCTTTTGGCGGAATCGATGCCTTACTTAAGAAAAGGTACGATTTGATACCAAATTTAATAAGTGCCGTTAAGAGTTACATGAAACATGAGGCAGGCGTCTTAACCGAAATCACCGGGTTAAGGACCAAGGTGGTTTCCGGTCTACTTTCCCATGATGAAAAAGTCGATCTGGACAACAAAATTTCTAAATCAATCGGTGGGCTTATGGTGGCAGTTGAGAACTATCCGGATCTAAAAGCCAGCGGGAATTTTTCGCAATTACAGGCAGCCTTAAATGAAGTAGAAGAACAAATCTCCGCTGCCCGGCGTGCCTACAAGGCCGCGGTGTCCGATTATAATAATGCCGTCGAAATGTTCCCAACCAACCTTGACGGTTTCGTAATCCGCCGTAGGCGGACCAACTTCTGCGTTGTGCTGCATTTCGCAATCATTCAACGCCCCGGTTAAATAAAAAGTATAGATTTAACAGGGCAAGTACGATAAGTACGCTTCATGATTACGAAATTTG
>JAUVGT010000244.1 GCA_030593645.1 Deltaproteobacteria bacterium | reverse complement strand
GGCTTTGATCACCCCTCTAAGGGGATTTAACAAGTGCCTAAAGTGCGCTAAAGTGACTAAAATGCCTAAAGTTAATGAATCCTGTCTGTTTTTATTTAAAAGATGGAGCTTATAGCGACTCCGGAACTTTAGGCACTTTAGCTCACTTTAGTCACTTTGATTTATTTCTTATGGCAGAGCCATTTATCTCTGACCTGGCCCAAAGGACCAGGTTTTATTTGATGAAATAAATTGAAGATCAGGTCTCTGCTCCATAAGGGCGTGCACGATATCCAGGAGTTTCGGGACGCGCTGGATCTCATCGATAAGTATTTTTTCCCTTCCGTTGTCAAGATCATCTATTTGCTGTCTCAGAAGGTTTGGAGTTTTGTTGTAGTACAACTGAAGTTCCGGATCGAGAAGGTCAATAATCAAATGAAGTTTTTCATTATGAAGCAGGGTGCTTTTACCCACTTGCCTCGGCCCAAAAAAGAAAAAGCTGGTTTCCGGCAATCGGTTTTTCAGGGTTCTTTCAAACATAGCTGTAAATAAACACTGCAAATTAACATCTTGTTAATAAATATGCACCAATATTGCGAAAACGAACCACCCGTTCCTCTTATTTTTGTGATTGTCAAACAACAATTGATTTTCAATCATCCGCCAGGATCAAACATCTGGTTTGAAAGCAGCTGTATCGATCGTTACAGAACATTACTCATGGACGTTTCGTCCCTTTTCCTGACCCGCCATTTAATTCTGTTGAATTCCTATCTATTTACAATTCCGCTATAAATAATTTAACCCTATATCAGTGAAAATGAATATAATATTTTAAGGTTGAGAATCCCGATTGAAGATTTTGAAACCACTCATAGCCCATTTACTTCCGTCCCAGCCTGATCTTCACAGCATTGGCATGCGCATCCAGACCTTCAATCTCCGCCAGGCGGATAATATCTTTGGCTTCCTTTTTAAATGTGTTCCGGCTGTAATGAATAATACTTGTTTTCTTTGTAAAATGCTCCACAGAAAGGGCTGATGAAAACCTTGCGGTACCTGCTGTCGGGAGTACATGGTTCGGGCCTGCAATGTAATCACCCACAGGTTCCGGTGTATAGTTACCCAAAAAGACAGCTCCCGCGTTGCGAATCATACCCAAATACTCAAACGGTTCCTCAACCTGGAGCTCAAGATGCTCCGGTGCTATCCGGTTTGCAAGATCAATCGCTGTCGCAATGTCCGGAACAACCATGATGGCGCCGAATCTTTTTAACGATTCTTTTGCGATTTCTTTGCGCGTAAGGTTTTCAACCTGCTGCTTTACAGCCGCCGCCACTGCTTTTCCTGTCTTGAGGGAATTTGTAATCAGTATGGAAGATGCCAGAACATCATGCTCCGCCTGCGAAAGGATATCCGCCGCGGTATATTCGGGAACCGCTGATTCATCCGCAATCACAAGGATCTCACTCGGTCCGGCAATCATATCAATGCCGACGGTGCCTGACACAATTTTTTTGGCAATTGTAACATATATGTTTCCGGGTCCTGCAATCACATCCGCTTTAGGTATAGTGCCGGTTCCATAGGCAAGCGCGGCAACACCCCAGGCACTGCCGGCCTTATACACCGCGCTGACACCCACCTTCTTTGCTGCCGCAAGTAAATATGGATTGATATCCCCGTCTTTTGTGGGTGGTGTCACCATTACAATATTCTTAACACCGGCAATTTTAGCGGGAATGGCACACATTAAAACTGAAGATACAAGCGGAGTCTCTCCGCCCTTCCCTCCAGGAACATATATACCGGCTGTTTCCACAGGATTTACCATACGTCCAAGAAGTGTGCCGGTCCTTTCAGTATTGATCCAGGACTTCTCCTTCTGCAGCTGGTGAAACGATTCGATTTGAGAGACCGCGCGATTTAATGACCGAATAAACGGTTTGTCCACTTTCTTCCACGCGGCTTTGATCTCCCTGTCCGTAACCTTGATCTTACCCGCGGTTAAAATCGGTGAATCAAAAATATTGGTATATTTTACAAGCGCTTTGTCGCCGTCTTTCCGGACTTCCCCGACAATACGTGCCACAGCGGCGATATCTTTTTTCCTGAACCCGGCATCCCGATTAATGATTGCGGCTAATTTTATTTCAGCGCGCCCGGAGGGGTATTCAAATATTTTCATGTTACATCTTCCTTTTCTTAAACGTTTAATCTGCTCAGGCATTCTTCTGTTAATCCGCATAACGATTACCGTCGACCAACACCTTGATCTGTCCTGACTCGATGGAATAAATCCATCCATGGATACGCGGCAGAGATCCTCTCTTATGCATATTTCGTATCAGCGACAGACCGCGCAGGTGCTGAATTTGAAGCTTCACATTTTCCTCGGACAGGAGATCGAGATGCTCCTTTTTGGAGAGTTTCTTTTCCCGGGCTATTTGTTTGGCTTTCTCAATCGCGCCGTTCGCAATAAGCAGCCAATCAGCAATGTAGTGTTCTTCCACTCCATCTATCATTGCCTGTACACCCCCGCAGTTGTAATGTCCGCATACGATGATATCGGGAATTTTGAGATGAGTTAACGCATATTCGATAATTGACGCGATGTTGATGTCATTGAAGGCCACGATGTTGGCAATATTGCGGTGTACGAAAATCGAACCCGGCTTACTGTTTGTGATGACATCCTCTGGAACACGTGAATCCGAGCAGCCTATCCATAGGACTTTCGGGTGCTGACCCTCCGACAGATCACTGTAATACTCGATATTTTGTTTAAACTCCTTATCCACAAACCGACGGTTACCCGCTAAAAATTCTTCTATCATAGTATTTTCTCCCCGACTCCCAATCTTCTCCAATTGAGTTGGTAAAATGATACACAGTTTAGAACATTATCATAACTAAGTCAAATTCCAGCTAAAATTTGTACTGTTCTGGGTAAAATCACTCCGACAGATTTCTTATTAATATTATGGTTGACATATGCAACAGCATCTGCGCAAATATTTTCGATAAAACGAATCCCGGAATTCTCATACCGGATTCCTGCTATTCCGGTGGCCGGGAGCTCACCTCAACCCATAATTTCGAATAAATGGAGAAGGAAAAATGAAAGCAAATCGAGTTCACAATTTCAGTGCCGGTCCAGCTGCCCTTCCATTAAGCGTTCTTGAAGAAATCCAGGAATCATTTTTGAATTTTAACAACTCCGGTATGTCGATCACAGAAGTCAGCCACAGGTCCAAATGGTTTGATGATGTGATTAATGATGCGATTGAAAGAACAAAACGCCTGTTAAAACTGGATGATAATTTTGAAGTCCTTTTTATACAGGGCGGTGCCAGCATGCAGTTTTGCATGATTCCCATGAATTTTTTACACGGCAATAAAACCGCGGATTATGTGGATACCGGTACATGGTCCACCAAGGCGATTAAGGAGGCCCGTATACAGGGTAAAACGGTTCATGTGGCGTCCTCATCTGAAGATAAAAATTATTCTTACATACCAAAAGATATTGAGTTTACCGATAACGCTGTATATGCGCATATTACTTCCAATAATACGATCAAGGGAACCCAGTGGTCAAATTTTCCGGATACGGGTAATGTCCCGATTGTTTGTGATATGTCATCCGATATCATGAGTAGATCTTTTGATCCCTCACCGTTCGGATTTATCTTTGCCGGAGCCCAAAAAAACATCGGCCCATCCGGTGTGTGCATGGCCATCATTAGAAAGGACATGCTCGACCTTGTACCCGAGGAATTACCGACCATGCTCAAATACACAACCTTCGCATCAAAGAAATCCATGTTTAATACACCGCCCTGTTTTGCGATATACACCATTCAGCTTGTCTTAAAATGGCTCGAAGAAAGCATCGGCGGACTTGAGAAAATGGAAATTCTTAATCAGGAAAAAGCACGGCATCTCTATGACTTTATGGATTCCGGTGATTTTTATAAGGCAACAACCGAAAAGGACAGCCGATCATTGATGAATGTCACTTTTCGCCTGCATGATGAAGCCCTTGAAAAACATTTTGTGGAAGAGGCAATTGAAAACGACCTTAACGGTCTAAAAGGACATAGTTCAGTGGGTGGGTGCCGGGCTTCCATATATAACGCAACAACTATGGATTCAGTCAAAGCTCTTACCGACTATATGAAACATTTTGAAAGCAAAAACGGATAAACCATCCATTTCAACTGGCAAGGGTATCGGAATGATGGGTAAATTTCCGGGTCCAAAAGGCCCCCAACAAAGTACCAGGTTATATTTGCTAGAGTAAACCAATTCCCGATACCCTGCCTCAATTCCCTGATACACTCCCATCCGACCTTTTCATACAAGGTTCTTGTTGTTTCCGGTTTTTCTTGACATTACTGATAAATACAATTAATGACAAATGAGAAGTGGATTCAAAACATCCCCTTAAATCTAATTTCGGAGTTGGAGTGAATCACGCGGCAATCGCGTGCGAGATTTAGTGTTGAGTTATTTAATTCATAACTTAACACTCAAAATTCATAATTCTTTTTTCCTCTGCACCTGATTGCAGGTAGTGAAACCATCTCAAGACCGAGCCGATCTAACCAAAGACTTCAAGAATGATTTTGCCCGCCTGGGCATACCGACTTTATTATTAACTTTATCACAGGGAAAGGAGGTATCGTATGGACAAAATTTTACGAATCAACATGGGGGGGCAAGGCGGCCCCGAGATTAAAACAGAACCAATGGGTGACTATTCAGGTTTGGCCGGCCGTGCCATGACCTCGGGCATTGTCTCCAAAGAAGTCCCGCCCCTGTGCCATCCCCTTGGAGAAGATAACAAACTGGTTATTGCTCCAGGAATGCTCAGCGGTTCTTTGGCGGCAATGTCCGGCCGGATATCGGTCGGCTGCAAGAGCCCGCTGACAGGAGGAATTAAAGAATCCAATTCCGGTGGGCAGCCCTCACAAGTGCTTGCCAGGATTGGATATGCCGCAATTGTGATCGAGGGAAAACCAGCAGATGATACACTATACAAAGTATTCATCAATAAAGACAATGTGGAAATAACACCTGATAACAGTTTAAAAATGCTGGGCAACTACGACCTGGTGGATAAAATGAAAGCCGCGCATGGCGATAAAATTGCGTGTATTTCAATTGGGCCGGCCGGTGAAATGAAAATGTCCGCCGCGTCAATCGCCTTTACTGATATGGAACTGCGGCCGACACGACACGCCGGACGCGGCGGAACCGGCGCGGTTATGGGGTCCAAGGGTGTTAAAGTGATCGTCCTGGATGGTGAGGGTACCCAGGCAAGGTCTCCTAAAGATCCTGATAAATTTAAGGAAGCAAATAAGGCATTTACAGCCGGTCTTAAAAAACATCCTGTGACCGGTGAAGGCCTTCCGGCTTATGGAACCAATGTACTGACCAATATTCTTAATGAGGCCGGGGCATACCCGACCAATAATTTTTCTTCGGGACGTTTTGACGGAGCCGGCAAGATCAGCGGAGAAACAGAAGCTGAAACTGAAACAGCGCGCGGCGGCAATCCAACGCACGGCTGCCACAAAGGGTGTGTCATCCAATGTTCCGGTATTTATAATGATAAAGACGGCAATTACCTGACCAAACAGCCGGAATATGAAACCATATGGGCACACGGCGGTAATTGCGGAATCGATGATCTTGATGCCATTGCTATGATGGACCGACTTGATGATGACTATGGTCTTGATACCATTGAAATGGGAGCAACCATCGCTGTTGCCATGGAAGCCGGCCTTGCCAAGTTCGGTGACGCTGAAGCGGCAATCGGTTTTGTAAAAGAGGTCGGAAAGGGGACACCGCTTGGACGTGTTCTCGGTAACGGCGCGGCTGTAACCGGGCAGGTTTTCGGAGTTGAAAGAGTCCCTGTGGTAAAAAAGCAGGCCATGCCCGCATATGATCCACGAGCCGTTCAGGGCATCGCGGTTACATACGCCACCACCCCAATGGGAGCTGATCATACAGCAGGTTACGCTGTAACAGCGAATATTCTTGGTGTGGGTGGAACTGTCGATCCATTGAAACCCGAAGGCCAGGTGGAACTTTCCAGGAACCTGCAGATTGCGACCGCGGCAATCGATTCGACAGGTATGTGTTTATTTATCGCTTTTGCAATCCTGGATCAGGCTGATACATTTCAGGCACTCCTTGATTTAATCAGCGGTTTCACAGGTGCCGGCATGACCGGGGATGATGTGACTGAGCTTGGAAAATCGGTTCTGAAAAATGAACGGAATTTCAATGCTGCGGCCGGTTTCACGGCAGCAGATGATCGACTGCCTGAATACTTTAAAAAGGAAGCTCTTCCGCCCCATAATGTTACCCTTCAGGTTACGGATGAAGAATTGGATAGCGTATTTAACTGGTAATCATCACCCATAAACTCAAATAAGGTGGGGAGACTTTATTAGTGGTCTCCCCACAGCCATTTTTATGGATAAATCAAATACCGATAAAATAGATATTCATCTGACTGTAGAAATTAAGCCTGAATTTTTATCTCTTTTTTTCCGGTTGCTGGCTAATGGGTTCAATATCAAGGCTGAAATTGGGAGCAGCCTTAAAGAATTTTTCCTCGATCGTCTGGGTCTGGTTGAAACATATCTTGAAGACAGGGTGCAAACTATTTTTCTGAATGGAAAAGCAGTGGATAACATCGAAACTGCCTTAATTACAGAGGATTCAACAATAGCCCTGTCAGCTGCTATGCCGGGCCTTGTCGGAGCAACTTTCCGCAGGGGCGGCCGTTACGCGCCAATGAGAGAAAAAATCTCATATGATACAGAAGTGAATGATCATCGTCACCAGGAAGGTTTGGTATTTTTAAAGCTTTTTAACATGATTGCAAAAGAAATGGGCCCTGAGATACTTAAACGGGGCATTCTTGTTAAAGGAGAAGATCTTGCTGACCTGTTTAAAAACAGAGAGATCCTTTCAGGATGTGTAAGTGTGACATACGATAATCAAATCCAAAACCCGGATAACTTTGACGATACCTTCTTGCAGGAAAAAAGAGTATTGCTCAAGATTCTATCATAGAAGACTTTCCCGCATTCCATACTACCCTCCCCCGACCGGAGGAAACACACCCACTCGATCAGAATCTTTTAATATTGTATCTGCTGCGGCGTGAACACCATTCACAAATACAATCTTAACCAAATCCATCGGGACCTTAACCTGTTTAAGAAGTTCTTTAACACTGAGCCCCTGATCAACTTCTACGATATCATCGTTACCGATGGATTCGCTCATATATTTCATCAATGACGCGTATAGGTGAATTTCTATCTTCATGGATCAAGACCCTTTATTTCTAACGGTTTTACAATTTAGATGGTCTCGTAAAAAGTCCGAATTAGACGGTTTCGTAAAAAGTTCAAATTCAAGGCGTGCAAATTTCGTAATCATGAAGCGTACTTATAGTACGTTGAATGATTGCGAAATGCAGCACAACGCAGAAGTTGGACTTTT
>JAUVGT010000399.1 GCA_030593645.1 Deltaproteobacteria bacterium | reverse complement strand
CTGATTTCCGCTATTACGCTTTGGCTGATGGAATAAGCGTCATATTTAAGCGTGTTGGCAAAGGGCCGTTGCACCCCAGGGGGCACAAACCGGTACCATCTCCTCAGCTTTCACTTTGGTGAAAAAATGGGTGAACTCCTCATTTATCTTTACATTGATTTCTAAAAATATGAGATATCATGCGAAAGTGATCGTTAATAATGACGGTTTCGTAAAAAGTCCAAGTTAGCGCTGATGCTTCACTTCGTGTCTGCGTTGTGCTGCATTTCGCAATCATTCAACTCCCCTGTTAAATAAAAAGACAGCTTTAACAGGGCGGGTCCGATAAGTACGCTTCATGATTACGAAATTTGCACGCCTTGAATTTGAACTTTTTACGAAACCGTCTCATTCGGACTTTTTACGAGACCATCAATAATAGTTCTGTCAAAATCTGTTTTAAAAAGACAGCTGCTGTTATTTTAATGCATCATCTGATTGGCTATGGTTTTTAAGGTGAAATGAATGGGCAGGTTTAGAACCTGCCCCTACGGGATGAAAAACAAAGGGGGGCATAGTGGCCGGTCCCTATAAACCTTGAATCCTGTCTCTATTATTGGGCAACCGCGATTGCCCCTACAATGGGTGTCCGGTTCTTAATCTCCGGCACTCCCGTTAATACCTGTCCGCCTAAAAACCCTGGGACCTGAAGCTCCCCCGGGACGCCAGTCTTTTGGAATACGGACTTCATTCAAAAGATGCAGTTTATCCAGCTTCTTCAGTCGATAGAAAATCATGGCCCACGCACATGGTACATCATTATATATTTCACAGGAACCGTTTTGTGATCCGCCGCAGGGCCCGTTAAAAAGACTCTTGGCGCATCGGGCAACCGGGCATATTCCGCCGGTGAACCCCAGCAGACAGTCCCCGCAGCCCTGGCACATTTCCCTCCATTCTCCCGGCTGGGTCGTGGCGCCGATAAAGGTGGTATTTAAGGCCGGAATAATCGGAAGCGGTTCAAGTACCGTGGCCATGGTTTGAACACCTGCCCCGCATGCCAGCGATAAAACCGCATCGGTTTCTTCAGAAATTTTCAGATAAGATGTAATAAAATCAGGTTCGCACTGCCGCTGGATGGTGTCACACCTGGTTGCAGGAGGATCTTCTTTATAATAGCGGGTCTGGGACAGTTCGTTTGACAGTGCCTGGGCCTCCCTGTCACCCCCGGAAAGGCACACACTGACACAGCCGCCGCAGCCGATTACAAGTATGTTATGGTACCCGGTAACCGAGGCAATGATTTCATCAAGCGGTTTTAATTCTCCGATAATCATCTTTTTTCCACCTCTTTTGAACTTTTTCGATATTGAACAAAGTGCGCGTCTCCAAGAGAATCAAATGCTTTCTTATGACGCGGGCACAACGGTTCTGGCTCCTCGCCTGTTTTCACTTTCAGTGTTTCTGAAAATTCGACCGGGTACAACGGCTCATTGCAAACACTGCAGCGAACCAGATCAAGGATGGTCACTTCATCCCATTTGTTTTCAAGAATATGCTGAAATTCAACCGCATCCTGCGGACATATTCTCCAGCAGTTGCCGCATCTGGCGCATAGCGACATATTATGGAGAATGGTACGTTTGTCATCACTATCTTTCGAATCCAAAGCGTTTGCGGGGCAGTTCTGAACACAGGACAGACACCCATTGCACTTTTCATTTACCTGAAAATAAGGCATGGTCTTTTCTCCTTACTTGTCTAACCCCGAACACCCCTGCGCTTGCCACCTGTAAATTTCAAGGCTGTTTCACGAATACGCGGGTATTGAAGCAGGGTTTGATCCACAAAATCCAGGGCATTGGCATCACAGAATTTAATACACTCTGGTGATCCGTCACACAAATCACATTTTACCACTCTCTTTTTGACTGCATCGAAAACAATGGCACCATATGGACAGGCTGCCACACACGTCCTGCAGCTGATACACTTGTCGTAATCGACCATCACTCGTTCCAGTTTCTCATCACGATAAATTGCTTCTTTAGGACAGACGCCCATGCAGGGGGCATCTTCGCAATGCCTGCAGCTGACCGGAAGATAGACATTCTGATTATTGTGGTTGATGACACGTATACGTGATTTAGCTGGATTGCTGACGCCGCTTTTCTTTAAAGAACAAGCGATCTGGCACAATTTACACCCTGTACATTTTTTCGGGTCGGCAACAAGCACTCTACAGCTCATAAGACAATCTCCATTTATTCCAATACCGGGTTTCGTTTTTTTAATTCTCCACTTGAGGGGTGGGGCAATAGGGTGTAATGAATGTGATAACACCCCCCTTCGCCCCCCTTGTATGGGGGAATTAAATAATAAAATAAAGTGCTAAAACAATCCCCAAAGTTTAAAAATTTTGGCGGAGTGAAGCGACTTCATTATTCGACGTTCGACGTTGGACGTTCGATGTTGGACGTTCATTTTTTCACTGCTCTATGCGGCCACAAATCGCTGATTTCAAGACTCTCAAATATTTTTAATTTTACCATATTGCTTTTATTCCAATGACGTGCCCCGTAATATTTAGTGATCAAACCTTTAAAATGTTTCAGATCAATATCCTGATGGTCGTTATTAAACAGTTCCGATTCATCAGGAACACTTAAATACTGATCTGACATCGGAGCATTTTTGGAGGCATCATCTTCTCTTAAGCATAAGAGGCGTTCCACCGCATAACCGCGATACGCGGTTTCTATGAGATCCTTCTCGCGAAAAACCATTCCTGTATTTAATTCAATCAGCCTGATAATCATGTTCAAATCATTTTTATCATCACTGCCGATCAATCGTCTGCTGTTGATTGCCAGATTATCCATAATACAATGAATAGCTTTCCGCCTGCTAATGGTGGCCGGTAAATCGTTTATACTGATTTTTTTTTCCGGTTTATTAATCTGTTTTAATGGTTCAGGTTTTCTTTCCATATATATTTCGGCAAGTTTGTCCATTGTTCCGAAATATTCCAGCGCGTTCTTGCCGATCTTTTTGGCTGCCATGAGAGGTCCTTCTGCCAGAATTTTACCGAACCCTTCTTTTGAAGCAATTTGCCTTACTAATTCATGTGCGGCACCATGGTTATCCCGATTGAGCCGAAGACCCTTTGTCTTCTTATCGGTAATGATTTCTTGTTCATATAAAACAAAAATCCAGTTCAATATCGCATCTACTGTTTTTAAATCCATACCGAACTCCCGGCACAGTACACTCTCCTTTGAAAACAGGCCGCCTTCCTGATTGTTTTCACGAAACTCCCCTTCCCCATCAACTGATTTAAATTTTTCGTTTTGCCATTTTAATACTTCTTCAGGATGTTTGATCTCCACATCCATGTTCCCGGTGCAGGCAATCCCTTTGATATTCTTGGAGCCAAGCACCGCTCCCATGCCTGTACGCCCGGCCGCGTCACCACGATCAGTGATGATATTGGCATATCGAATCTTATTTTCACCTGCCGGTCCGATACAGATCATTCGGCAATCATCTGCGTGGATTTCTTTGCATATGCTCTTTTGCGTATCAGGTATATTTTGTCCCCAAATCCCGTCCGCGTCCCGGATTTCAATAGTTCCGTTTTGAATAAATAGATAAACCGGGTTCTTTGACCGACCTTTAATCAGGATATGATCAAAACCGGCCCATCTCATTTCTGAGGCGAACAGGCCGTTAAAGGTTGAATATTCCATGCGGTTGGTAAGCGGTGATTTCGCAGCAATACCGGTCACTGTGTCAGCAGAAACAAGTGTGCCGCCAAACAGTCCCGCACTGATAACCATAGGATTACCCGGTTTTAAGGGATCACACCCTGCCGGCATATGCTGATACAGCAGGTACGCATCAAGCCCCCTGCCGCCGATAAACCTGCGCCGCCAAACAGCTGGGATCGTTGAAATATCAATCTTCTTTTTGCTCAGATCAATATAGGCAATTTTACGATTTAATGCCATCTATACTCCTTATATCAAACCATATCAGGCCGCGGCCTGTTCCTTGATTTTCTTTCTGATCGCCCCGGCTGTTTTTAAAATCTCGGTGATTACCATCTCCATTTTTTCTTTTCCCATACTCGGTTTAAATCCAACCACCCAGATTGCCGATTCAAGTGTGCCCTCACCGTTAATCGGTGCGGCCACAGCCTTTACACCGGATATGTACTCCTCGTTATCCAACGCATAACCTCTTTTTTTTATCGAGTGGATTTCCTTTATAAATTTCTCAGGATCGGTGATTGTATTTTTTGTAAACCGATATAAAGCTTTTTTATTTATAAACACACGTATTTGTTCCTC
>JAUVGT010000394.1 GCA_030593645.1 Deltaproteobacteria bacterium | reverse complement strand
CCTGAGAAATAAATCAAAGTGCCTAAAGTTTCGGAGTCGCTATAAGCTCCATCTTTTAAATAAAAACAGACAGAATTCATTAACTTTAGGCACTTTAGTCACTTAAGAGCACTTTAGGCCCTTGTTAAATCTCCTTATAGTGGTGTTCAACGCCGGGCCCTTTGGACCCGGATTTTTATTCAAAAGTTTTGGTTAACCATCGAAATTGGTCAGGTTAACCAAAACTAAAAGCATAGTCAAGACAAACCATTGATGGATACTGTGGGTTTTTGAGATAGGTTCTGACAAGAGTCAAATGGGGAAAAAGACTTCTAAATTCTTATTGTAGTATTCTTATGATTTTGGGTCGATATTCTTTTTTTTCGGCCATTTTATTACCCCTGAATCTGATGAAACCAAAGGCAAGAAAAAAGAAAAAAAATCCTAAAATTGCTGCCGCAGTCTGGGGATTTAAGTTAAAAAAGGAGGCCAGGTATTGACCCAGCAAGGCTCCGGTGAGCAAGAGTATGATCGGGAAAACGTACAGCAGGAACGAAGCTTTCAGCAATGCGGATGTCTCGAAACTTAAAACAACCCTGTCTCCGGCCTTTGCATTGGCATCATTGATGACTTCCACTTCCATTTCCATTTCTTTACCATCACTTATCACACTGCAGGATTTACGGGAATCACATGACTCACAAGAACTTGATCGTGTTGTTTTTACCAAAGCGGTGTTTGAATCGGCTTTTATGACAATACCTTTTTCTGTGGCCATATCTCTTTCTCTTTCGACCGATGCCGATGATAAATACCCCATATTGCCCAAGAGCGATTCAGCGCGTATCAGACAATCGGAATTCGGGGTCGGTTCGGGATCGCTTTCGTTTTTTCAATATATTTTATACCATCAGTTGTTTGTTTTTTCAGTATGGGCATAGCAAATCAGACCGCACTTCAGACACCTGTCTGCTTCTTTGCGCGCGCTAATCTCTTTAAATCCCGCTTCAATCTCGCCGTCCGGCCCCATCTCTTTTTCACTGCAAAGAGGCATAATCTCCCGGGGGACTGTTCTGACGCTTTCAAGATGATCAACATCAATTAAAGAGGATTGGGATGTGATAGAGTTTTCAGGAAGATGTATTGATATTCCGTACAACATCTGGTGTATGGAGGCGGCTGCCCGACGTCCGGCACCGATGGCTTTTATGGCGGCACTGTAATCCGTTAATACATCCCCTCTGGCAAATATGCCGGCTTCTAGCATGTATTCCGGTTCCTTGTACGGTTCAACAGCTTCCCAGATGAGGGGTTCGTTATTCTCATCTGATTTTTGTTCTTCCCCCATTTGCTGATCAACAGCTTCCGGTTCATCTTCTGTGAGGTCTTCTTTTTGAGGCCTGGTGATAATCAGTTCCGGAAATCTACCTGACGCAAGTACCAGCATTTTGGCTGGTATATGCTCTGTTGATGATGTTTCAAGATTAATCACATCCAATCCGGTCAATTCATTTTCCTGTCCCGCCAGGCGTAAAATCCCTGAACCATAAAGAATTTTAATATTCTCTGAAGCGGCTTTCTCAATTTCAGATTCTGTGATGGGGCTGTTCTCTCTGGTTTCTCTGTAAATAACCGTAATATTCCCGCCCCCCTTTTCGTTGCAGAGCATTGCCGCTTCTAAAGCATATTTCCCGCCGCCGGCAATGACAATTTCAGACCGATCTTTGACTTTACCCAGCCAGTTCGGTCCTGTTTTTATCACGTCTAAAAGAAGATAAACACCAGGAACCGGTACTTCAGGTTCAGAGAGTGCTCCGCGTGAAAGACGATTATCCCACCCGCCTGATGCCAGGAAAACAGCTTGATATCCCTGAAGCAAAAGTGATTCAATGGTTATATTTTTCCCAAGAGCCCTCAGTGTTTCCGCTTTTACGCCCATTTCAAGGATGCCCTTGATATCCCAGTCGAGCATATCCTGGGGCAGGCGATATGAGACGATCGCTTTTCTTAACAATCCACCCAGGCTGTCTGTGGCTTCATACACGGTTATGCTGTGCCCGAGACGGGCCGTAAAGAACGCAGTGGATAGTCCCTCAACACCGCCGCCGATCACCGCAACAGACCTGCCTGTTTCCGGTGCTTTATAAGGCTGAACCCTGTTTTCTCTTTTTCTTTCATAATCAGCAGCAAAACGTTTCAGATAGTTAATGGCCACAGGTTCGTCTATAAACTGCCTTCTGCATTCATTCTCGCAGGGTCTTGGACAAATCCGGCCGATAACGGTGGGGAACGGGTTCCTTTCCTTAATCACCTGGACCGCCCGGTTATAATCTCCGAGAGAAATCTGTCTGATGTATTCACTGATATTTATTCCTGCCGGGCATGCCCGCTGGCAGGGTGTGGTGCATTCATCTGTGGTATATTCTTTTATGATCCTCCGGGTAACCGACGAAAGCGTAATGATGTTCTTCGGGCATTCCTTTTCACATGCCCCGCATCCTGTACACCTGTTTTCATTCACCTTTGGGAGTCCGTCCGGTCCCATGGATATGGCATTAAACGGACACACTCTTGCGCAGGTTCCAAGTCCCAGGCAGCCGATTGAACAGATTTTCATACCGCCGCTCAGCATCATGGCTGCCCTGCAGTCATTCATACCATTATAAACAAATTTTGTATCCGCATCCTGAACACCGTATGTACAGCCGGGTAAAGCAATATCAGGCTCCCGGGCCTCTACGGACACACCCATAATGCCCGCAATGGCTTCGGCTACATCTGAACCGGCAACCACGCATGAATTCGGCTCAGCCTGACCCGCAACGATTGCCTCGGCATTCGCACTGCAGCCGGGTAGACCGCAGCCGCCGCAATTGGCTCCCGGCAGTTCATCTTCTATGGCAATTATTTTCGGATCAACATACACATAAAATATCTTTGACGCGAATGCGAGCCCTATCCCGACCAACAATCCCAACCCACCCATCATGTACAACGCAATTAACATTTCAGACATTCTGCCACCTCTGTACCAAAAAGATAAACCAAAAGATACTCATAAACCATTATTTACAACTCTCTTTTTTCCAATAACCCGCAGATTATGTCAATCCTTTTGTGAAAAATAATTAATTAAAGATTGAACGTCGAATATGGAAGACGCTTCGCTCTATCTTATTTTAGTTAAATTAATAATGAAGAACATCTCACAGGGTGTGTTTTACTCACCAGCGGAAACTTCATTAATGATCTAAGTTTGAATTGGTTGCGGTGCTTGTCGGTACAGATCATGTGGCGTGGTGCATAATATCCATCATATTATCTGAAAAAATACAAAAATATTTATTCAAAATTCTTCATCTAATTTTAATAATTTAGGCGGAGCGGAGCGACATCATTATTCGACGTTCGATGTTGGACGTTCGATGTTCGATGTTCATCTTTTCTCACCACGAACCATCAAGCCCTCTCAAACCGTTCATATAAAGCCGCCCGCTTGCAATAAAAAGTGAATAGTCGGTAAGCATCGTGGGGATATTATTGGATCGGGCCAGTTCAATCGTACTCTCAGACGGTTTTTTACCTCTAACAAACACAACCACCCTGACACCGGCGAGTTTTGCCGTCCGGATAACATGATCTGAAGTTAATCCGGTAAGGAGCACCGCATTCTTTGCGGCAGTATTAAGGACATCCTCCATCAGGTCTGCTCCGCCGGCACCCACAACCTTCTGATCCATCATATCGTGTCCGGTAAGAACAGTGGCTTTTAATAACTCTTTGACTTCTGATATTTTCATTATTAAAATCCCTTTTCAGGTTTTCTTCCCTGCTTCCTGGTTTCAAGTCAATCTCCTAAGAAAAAGTTTTGAAATCACAGTAAAAATCCGGGTCCAAAGGGCCCGGCATTGAACACCCCTATAAGGGGATTTAACAAGTGCCTAAAGTGCTCTTAAGTGACTAAAGTGCCTTGTATGAATTCTGTCTGTTTTTATTTAAAAGATGGAGCTTATAGCGACTCCGGCTTGTCCACCTTAGCCTTGGCGACGGTGGGAACTGTCCGCATAGCTTTAGCGGCGACGGAACTTTAGTGCACTTTAGCTCACAAGTCACTTTGATTTATTTCTTAGGCAGAGCCATTTATCTCTGACCTGGCCCAAAGGACCAGGTTTTATTTGATAAAATAAAAAAACTGATATTCATATGTTATTGTATGATTTTTTTATTTTCAAGAATTATTATTTACTATAGGATTGAGGGGTTAAAAAATATATCCATGACAGTACCTTGTTATCATGAAATCCAGCTTATCGATCTGTCGAGGAGTTCACCCATTTTTTCACCAAAGTGAAAGCTGAGGAGATGGTACCGGTTTGTGCCCCCTGGGGTGCAACGGCCCTTTGCCAACACGCTTAAATATGACGCTTATTCCATCAGCCAAAGCGTAATAGCGGAAATCAG
>JAUVGT010000094.1 GCA_030593645.1 Deltaproteobacteria bacterium | reverse complement strand
GCATTTCGCAATCATTCAACGTACGATATGTACGCTTCATGCTTACGAAATTCGCACGTCTTGAATTTGAACTTTTTACGAAACCATCATAATTGGACAGGTAGAAATTAAATAGTTTTTAAGTACAAAAAGACGGAATAGTTTAAATTAATGGAAACCACTTTAATTGGCGTAAGCGAAAATATCAACCGTGCCAGAGAATTAATAGATCATGTAGCCGATACCGGACTGAACATTTTAATTTGTGGTGAAAGCGGTGTGGGCAAAGAAGTTGTTGCGCATAATTTATACAAAAAATCTCCCAGGTGCGATAAACCGTTCATTAAGATCAATTGCGCGGCCATGCCGGACGGGCTTCTTGAAAGTGAATTGTTTGGATATGAACAAGGAGCATTTACAGGTGCAGAACGTAAAAAGCGGGGTAAGTTTGAACTGGCAAATGGAGGTATTTTATTTCTTGATGAAATCGGAGACATGTCGCTTCATCTTCAGGCCAAGTTGCTTCATGTTCTTCAGAGCGGAGAGTTCAGCCCGCTTGGTTCTGAAAGTGAATTAAAAACCGACACCTGGGTACTGGCTGCTACAAATCATGATCTTGAAAACGATATCGCAGAAGGTAAATTCAGAGAAGATCTCTACTATCGTTTAAATATTATAAAAATCAATATTACTCCTATCCGCCACAGACCTGAAGATATCCCCCCGCTTGTTGAATATTTCATTAAAAAATACGCGCCCCGATACAATAGCAGCTATCTGACAGAACCCCAGGAAGAATTAATAAACAAACTACAAAACTATCGATGGCCGGGAAATGTCAGGGAACTTCAAAATGTTTTAAAAAGGATAATGGTACTGGGACACTCGGAAGAGATTGTTGACGAACTTAAATCCAACAGATTTACTGCAAACAGTTCAGGTTCGGAGACTACCAATCCTTTTAGGGCCTCAGGCACATCACAATTATTGGACCTTGAAGGGAGAGATTCGCCTGATAATGAATCATTCTCTCTAAAGGAAATACGGAAAAGAACTCTCGATCGGGTTGAAAGAGAAGTCATCACACATGTCCTGAAAAAAACAGAATGGAACCGGAGTAAAGCCTCAAAAATATTAAAAATCAGTTATAAAACCTTATTATATAAAATCACCGATTTGAATATTCAAAAATGACTGTTTCGTAAAAAGTCCAAGTTAGTGCTGATGCTTCACTTCGTGTCTGCGTTGTGCTGCATTTCGCAATCATTCAACGTACTAAAAGTACGCTTCATGATTACGAATTTTGCACGCCTTGAATTTGAACTTTTTACGAAACCATCACATTCGGACTTTTTACGAGATCATCAAAAATAAATAGCTTGCTCACTATTTTTGGCTCTTAGCGATTGATCAGACATGAAGGTCTCACATAGCTACTCCCGCACTAGCAAAAGAGGCTATGACCTGACAAGCGGTCATCAATTCTCTATTTATTCATAATTTTCCCACTCATTATATTGAAATCGGACATAGCGAAGCGTATTCCAGATTCGATCCGCCGTCGCCAAAGCTATGGTGTGACAAACGTTCGACGTTGGGCGTTCAATGTTCGACGTTCATCTTTTATCCGCTCTTGGTGCCCTGCTCTCAGCTCCGCACTCATTGCTCCATGCTTCTTCTCACCTCATTTCCATAAAAATAGTTACATTCTTTTCATAGTTGTGAATAATATGCCATAGCCATTTTGCTTATCAACATTTCCACCGATTTACCTAGATCACACAAATACCGTATTTCATTGTCAATACAGATTATTATTCCCTCACTAAAAAAACATGAGATCGTGGCACTGCCCTTGCAATGAGCAGTGGCAAAGGTTGAAGGATGAAACAAGATTTACTGGAGGAGTAAGGATGAAAAAAAGGATATTAGGTGTATTAAAAATTTTTGCGTTCATTGCGATACTGTTTGTCGTTTTTATAGCGGGTCCCGCCAAGGCCCTTGACTTAGGCAGCAATAGTTTTTTCGTTGACGGGGATTCCATATCTGAATCATTAAGCATGCTCATTCTGGGAGTTGGTTTGATCGGTATGGCAGTTGTTGGAAGAAAATTGCTTAAAAAGAGTTAAACGATTCATAAAAAATAGTGTCTGCCTTGAAGCTGTTTTATTTCATTCAGCCGCACCGATTGGTTGATCCGTGCGGGCTGATAATAAGGCAGCTTCTTTTTTGAAGTGGTCTTAAAACATCCCCTCGGATTCAATTTCTGCGTTGGATTAATCCGCCTGAGGCGGATCAATAATCGAAATATGTTATATATTCCTGCCTGCCCTGTAGGTCCGGCAGATCGTACTGGGGTGTTTGAAATTTTCATTCCGCCTTGAACTTGATTTCGATTAGATATTTTAAAACCACTTCAGTTGTACAAAACCTTCCGTCTCACCCCGAAAAAAATTATATCTCACAGAGTTCGCAGAGAAATACAATGTGTTTTTGCTTCACTTGCACTACATTCGTACAGGCCGTTCACCAATAGGGTAGACACATAGGTGGAGGCTTCGCAAGGCTACGCCCACACAGGTCGGCCCCTACGAAAAACAGTAAAGGATCATTACCTGGACATATATAAAATTCGATTCAAGTTCGATAATCCGCGTTTATTTTCACATAATCCAAAGAAATATCACACGTAAACATGGAAGCTGAACCTCCGCCCATTTTTAAGTCAACCAATATTGTAAACTCTTTTTTCTTAATCACGACCGTGGCTTTCTTTTCAGCATCCATTCCGCATCCCGTACCATCTTTAACCATCCTGACTTGATCAAAAAAAACATCCATCTGATCCGGTTCAACCATGACCCCGGCACGTCCGGCAGCGGCAAGGATTCTGCCCCAATTGGCATCTTCACCAAAAAGAGCTGTTTTAACGAGATTTGAATTCGCGACTGTATCAGCAATTTTTTCGGCGTCTTTGTTTGTCATCGCGCCTTTTACTGAAATTTCAACAAATTTTGTGGCCCCTTCTCCATCTTTCACAATCATTTTTGATAGTTCAATCAATACTTCATCCAGTATATTCTGGAACCTTTTTTTATGTTCAGCGTCTTTTAACTCTACACCGGCCATTCCGTTTGCCATGATAGCCACCATGTCATTTGTACTGGTGTCGCCATCAACGGTTATCCTGTTGAATGATCTTTGTGTGGAATGTAAAAGCGAATGCTGAAGAAAATCCGAGAAAGTCTTTAAATCAGTCATAACAAAACACAGCATGGTAGCCATGTTCGGCCGGATCATTCCTGAGCCTTTTGCTATGCCGGCCACTGTATAAGTCTGCCCATTGATTTCTCCCTGTATGCTGACGATTTTAGGCACAGTATCGGTTGTCATTATTGCCTCGGCCAGGTCATCGATTCCTTCGGGTACAGCCGCCCTGACCAGTTCCGGAACTGCGCTTTCGATTTTATCCAGTTCAAGCGGTTTCCCGATTACACCCGTTGACGCAACCAGTATCAGTCCTTCAGGTATCCCTGTTTCTCCAGCGACATATCCTGTCATTGCCCTGGCATCTTCAATACCCTTTTCACCGGTACAGCAGTTGGCATTTCCACTGTTCACAATAATTGCCTGACATTTACCTGACTTAATACGATCCTGGTTAATAATGATAGGTGCGGCCTTAACCTTATTCTTTGTAAATACGGCTGCAGCTTCGGCCGGGACTTCTGAATATATCAGACCCAGATCTTTTTTATTTTTTGGGTCCACACCGGAAATGATTCCCGCTGTTTTGAAGCCTTTGACAATAACGTTGTTCATTCTTGAGTATCCTCGTCTAAAAGATTCTAAATGTCCATTTAATGGGCAGATTTAGAATCTGCCCCTACATCTGGTATAAGGTATTAACAATACGGTCAACTCGGTCATTGTATGATTTGACAGAGAATATAGGCTTTGTCAACAAGGGGAGAGTATTTGACATGATTGAATGGACATGGCATAAAATAAAAGCATAAACTCTCACAGAGCAAAAGTTTTTTATAAATTACATTCTATCAACCCGGTGAGAAAAAAAAGTGAAAAATAAAAAAACTAAACCTTTATGTTTATCCTGTGAAAATGAGCTAATCCTAAAAAAATCCTGACGCAGGACTTACTGGTACTGCAGGTCCTGCAGCAAAGATTATCCCATAGAAAATTTTATCGATTCGATAGATGAACAATTTGAAGAATCTGTTGCCAATTTACCGTGTAATAGACTATAAATGAACAAGAACTTTAAGCTCACAATAGAATATGACGGGGGCAGATATCATGGCTGGCAGCGGCAGCCCAACGCACCTACGATTCAGGAATATATCGAAACTGCCCTGAATAAAATGACGGATGATAATATCACACTAACGGGATCAGGCAGGACCGATGCCGGTGTTCATGCCTTTGGGCAGACAGCCAATTTTTTATGCGATACCCGGCTTAATAGTGAAGCATTTCATAATGGACTTAATAGCCTGCTGCCGGATGATATTGTGATAATAAATTGTGAGCGGGTCTCCGATGATTTCCACGCACGATTTAACTCAAAGAGTAAAATTTACCAGTACAGAATCTTAAATCAAAATCTGCCTACAGCGATTAACCGTCAATATGCATGGTTTATAAAAAGAAAACTTAATCTCTCTTCCATGAAGCATGCTTCAGAGCATCTAATCGGTAGTCATGATTTTAAAGCGTTTGAAGGAACCGGCAGCCCCAGGGCTCATGCGATCAGAAATATAACTAAAGCTGAACTGACCGCACAGGATTACTATGTTTATTTTAATATAGAAGCTGATGGATTCTTAAGATACATGGTACGGAATATTATCGGTACACTTGCAGAAGTGGGACTGGGTAAAACAACTGTAGAAGATTTCAAACAGATCCTGGCTTCAAAAGACCGATCTCGGGCAGGGGCTACAGCGCCCCCCCATGGTCTGTTTCTTGTGGAAGTAAAATATTAAAATCGGGATTCAGGATATCGATAGAATTGGGTATCGGCTGTCGGCTCTTGGGGTTAGTTCCCGGTTGTTTGCCCTGTGCTATTTGTCACAAATAAAAAAATCCCGCTCAATATTTGAGCGGGATTAGCTTTTTACCAAAAGTTGCTTTACCTGCTTCCTCGTTTGGATGCCTTTAACGGATTGACCTTCGTTTTTGAGACATTTGCAACTGAGGTAACATGAGACGCGAGATTGCAGTTACCAATCTTCCATTTTGATTTTGGATCAGGACATGCTGCACAATACCAACCGGCTGAAAACTCAGCACTTCTATTGCAACCGTTACACTGCTCCACGACCTCATGACAAATCCCGCCATTGTAGTTACACCCTTTAGCTGTCATAAACGGACATTCTTTACCTTCTCTTACTGTTGTACACACCATTGGAATCACCTCCTGAATTTTTCTAAAAAAAAGGCCCGGTTGAAATAGCTACCAAGCCTTAATATGAACCGTCAAAATATAAGAGGTTTTGTACCCATTGTCAACATAAATTTGATGAACTCGTAAAAAGTCCGAAAATCATCATTAGCGTCATTCCGGCGGAGGCCGGGCACGCCTAGTGAAACTTTAGCGCTATCCAATAATTCCAAATACTTCTGGACTCCGGCCTCCGCCGGAATGACGGGAAAACGGATTTTTTACGAAACCATTAAATTTGATTTTTTAATATTTTAAGACAGAATTCTCATAAATCTCCTACTATAATTGTATTTCTTATACCATTTTAATAAATTACATTACTCACCGGCCTTAACGTCAAGTTTTTAAAAAGATTTTTATTTTTTAATTGAAACACAAGAGAAAGAGTGTATATAACCTTGCTCTGGAAAAGCCGATATAATGGACTGTTGACACCTAAATGTAAACTCTTGGCCATTGGCTCTTCGCAGGCCTGTACTCTGCGTCTAAGGGTAGAACCCAGTTAAATGCATACGCATATTCAACCGGGCAAGCACACAGATCTTACGGACACAGCCTTTTTTCTTTGCTTTGCTCTCAAAACATGGTTTTGTATTTATAACAAACCTGTTATCATAATAAATTTAAGCTCATAATAGTTAGACTAAACGATTGGAATAATAAATAATGGTTATAGACAAAGTCAGGGAAGTTCTTAAAATAGAAGCTGAAGGAATACTGCAGCTGATTGAGCGTATTGATGATCATATTTTTACTGAAATGATTAAACTGATATGCAGTTCCAAGGGTCGTTTAATCATTGGCGGTATCGGGAAATCCGGAATAATCGGGAAAAAGATCGTCGCAACTTTAAACAGCACCGGAACCCGGTCATTATTCCTTCATCCGGTAGAAGCAATGCATGGAGATCTCGGCCAGGTTAGCCCTGATGATATTTTCCTTGCTCTTTCATACAGCGGCGAAACCGGCGAATTAAACATGCTCATTCCCAGTATAAAAAAAATCGGGTGTAAAATTATCTCATTTACCGGGAATATGAATTCAAGCCTGGCAAAACAGAGTGACCTTGTGATTGATGTCGCGGTAAACAGTGAAGCCTGCCCTTTGGGCCTTGCACCGACTGCAAGTACCACTGCCCTTCTCGCGATGGGAGATGCGCTTGCGGTGGTATTGATTGATGAAAAAAAATTTCAATCAAGTGATTTTAAAAAATATCATCCCGGTGGTTCGCTCGGGCAAAGGCTTTCCAGCAACGTTAAAGATATCATGCTTAAAGATAAACCCGTTCCTGTAATTCTTGAGAGTACAACAATGGAACAGGCAATAGATGAAATTAACAATCATGGTCTCGGTGCCACCCTGATCACTAACAATGACAATATTTTAACCGGTATCATTACCGACGGTGATATTCGGAGGCTTGTGGCTCAAAAAAAACCATTTTTCGACATTGCGGCCGAATCGGTGATGACAAAAAACCCGCGTGCTGTTTTTCCGGATTCTCCCACATATGATGCGTTGAACATCATGGAAAACTGCCAGATCACTGTTCTCCCGGTTGTAGACTTGAAAGGCAGGATACAGGGTATTCTTCACCTTCATGATGTTCTCGGTAAAGGTGAATTTAAATTTAACGGCAGTTAATTTGTTTATTTTAAAGGCGGTATCATGAACCTGGACGCAATCGAAACGCAAATCCCAATACTCGGTCCGGCAAAAATTCCTTCACCAATCAGACATAACATAAAAGAACACCGGGGTGCCGGTTTTGTATCAGACTCAGAAAATGTCGCAGTCAGCGTAGATATGAGCGAACTGATGCGTCAGGTTGAAGCCGGTAAAAAACCGCCATATTTCGAACTGGCCGGTCCCAGGAAGAATATCTATTTTGATCCCAGCAAATTGAGATGCGCTCTTGTTACCTGTGGTGGTTTATGCCCCGGTTTAAATGATATCATACGTTCTGTTGTCCTGGAACTATACTTTGGCTATGGTGTCAGAAATATATATGGCATCAGGTACGGTCTTCGTGGATTTATCCCTAAATACGGTCATGACATGATAGATCTCACCCCCCAAGTTGTCGGTAACATTCTAGACAGGGGTGGGTCCATCCTCGGGTCTTCACGCGGTCCTCAATCTTTTGACGAAATAGTTGACAGCCTTGAAAGAATGAATATCGGTATCCTCTTTATGATCGGCGGTGACGGCACCCTGATGGCTGCCTCTAAAATAGCCGACAAGATTACAAAAAGAAATTTAAAAATTAGTGTGGTCGGAATACCAAAAACAATTGACAATGATATTCACATGGTTTCCCGCTCATTTGGTTTTGATACCGCGGTTGAGGTATCCACCCAGGCGATAGAGGGTGCACACAACGAAGCTCAAGGTTATCCAAATGGTATCGGACTGATTAAACTGATGGGCAGACACTCAGGTTTCATTGCGGCAACGGCAACGCTTGCCCTGCAGGATGTTAATTTTGTTATTATTCCGGAAATTGATATCGACCTGGAAGGTAAAAACGGATTTCTTAGAACACTTGAAAAGCGTCTTGAACTCAGAGGGCATGCTGTGATTGTTGTCGCTGAAGGAGCCGGTCAGCACTTCTTCAGTGACGGTATTGAAGAAAAGGATGAATCCGGAAATATAAAATTGAATGATATTGGCCCGTTTCTTAAAGGAAAAATTCAATCCTACTTTAAATCCAGGAAAATTGAAGTCACATTGAAATACATAGATCCGAGTTATATGATCAGAAGCCTGCCCGCGAATGCCAATGACAGTGTTTTCTGCGGGTTTCTCGGCCGTGATGCTGTTCACGCCGGAATGGCCGGGAAAACCAAGTTACTGATCAGCCATTGGAACAACTGCTTTGTTCATGTCCCCATGGAATTGTCTGCCGGGAAACGCAAACATGTTATCCCGTATGGTAAATTATGGCGAACCGTGCTTGAATCCACGGGCCAGGGTTCATTAAAGAATACTTAGGAAAGGATCCCCGCCATAGGCGGATTTACGCTGCGCTCCAACAAGGGTTCAAGGGATCTCTATAAATTTATCTCCATCTATTCTAAGAAGATACAGCTTTTTCCACACATTCCCGGTATCATCAAAGGAAGTTTGTCCGGTAACACCCGGAAAATCCTTCAAATCAAATAGACCCTTTTTAATAGCATTCCGGGTTCGAATATCCGGCCTCGAAATCATATTAAAAATAATCTTTGCGGTGTCGTATGCCGTGGCCTCAATAAATCCCGGTTTTTTCCCATATGCTGCTTCGAATACCTTTACAAAATCAACAACCTCTTTTACTTTACTTTCTGCGAAAAATCCGTCAACCAATATCGCACCCTGTACATAATCTTCTGCCATCTTGATAAGGTTTTGAGAGTGCCACAGGTTTGTCCCAAGAAGGTATACATCATCCACGTCATAATAAGCCAGGAGTGGTATGATCAAACCCGCCTTATCGGGTTCGTCAGGGATAAAAACCGCGTCAAAATCCATTACTACAGTTTGTGCATCCTCCAGGCTGCTTCTTGTCTGACTTCCTGATGGTTTTTTCCGAAATTTTTCTTTGTGTTTCAAATCCCGGGGAACATCATAATATAGTCCAACGAGTTTTTTAATCGGATCCGCAAAATTAGTCTCCTTTGGATCGTATGAC
This sequence comes from Deltaproteobacteria bacterium, assembly GCA_030593645.1. Taxonomy (GTDB): domain Bacteria; phylum Desulfobacterota; class Desulfobacteria; order Desulfobacterales; family JAUVGT01; genus JAUVGT01. The sequence goes on along the minus strand of JAUVGT010000094.1, from coordinate 3,730 downwards.
TCCAGGCCAACGACTTTACCGCCGTAATTCAGGACTTCATCCCAAAATAAATTCATGAATGTCGTTCCATATTTTTCATCCGGGTATAAAATTGCAAACTTTTTAAGCTCAAGTTTTTCTATGGCATAAGAAACAATGGATTTTGCCTGCATTTCGGGGGTGTGAAAATTTCGAAAAACATTATCACCGATCTCCGTAATTCCATCCTTCTGGGTAATAGTAATAATCGGAATATTATTTTTCTGGGCAGCAACGGCCGCAGATTCAGCTGTTACAATCGGTCCGATAATGGCAGCCACCTGGTCTTGAACGAATTCTTCCACAGCCTCGGCAGCCTTCTGATCATCACCGGCTGTATCCTTTACTACGATTTCTATGGATGAATTAACATCCTTGGAATTCATCTGCATCAATGCCAGTTCGATTCCTTTTAATGCGAGCTCGCCATAGACTTTATATCGTCCACTCAAGGGAAGCAGGCATCCTACTTTTGCCCGCTGATAAACTGTTTTTTTAGAAAGTTCCTCTACCAGTTCTTCTGCTTCCCTGGCATTTTCATGTTCAGGATTGTCATTAAGAAATTCTGACAGCACGTTTAATGCTTCATTATATCTTTCTTCTTCTGCATAATACAGGCCGAGACGATACAAAAGATAACCCCTGGGAAAATCGTCCTTGATATGTTCCAACAGAGATTGAATTGTCGGCATATCCAGCAATTCTATTGTCTGTTTAAATTTATTTACGATTTCCCTTTTCTCTGGATCTACTGATTTATTAACCGCGGTTGTATAAAAATATATCGAGTCTTCCGGAGCATCCATAGCCAAATAGGTATCACCCAAAATTACGGAAATTCGTGCAACGTAAACATCAGGCAATTCCTGTTCCAATAAGGTTGAGGCCAGTTTGATTACTTTTTCAAAGTTTCCTTCCTTATAATAGGTTACAAGGATTTCAACTCTGGCTGCCGCGGCATAAGAACTCTTTGGATATTTTACCGGTACCTTGCTATAAATACTCCGTGCTGCTTCATATTCACCAAAATTCAGTTTTATTGCTCCCATCTTCATCAAAGCCGAAACAGCAAACGGGCGATTCGGATCCTGTGTATAATATTTTTCATATTCACCAAATGCCTTTTTATAGGATCCTGAATGAAACAATTTTTCCGCTTTAAAAAATATTTCATCTTCAGGGGAAACCGTTTGATCAGCGTCTGGTTTAACTGCATCAGGGGAAGCACATCCGAATATCAGGACAATAAGACTTAAAATAATAATGCATGTCTGTGGTTTCATTGCTTCTTCTTTATTAGTAATGGTTTAAAAGCCCTCTATAGGTCATTCGCATATCGTTCCAGGATCGATTTTATCATTTCCAGGTCTTGGAAAAAAATATCCACTATTTCAGGATCAAAATGATGACCTGATTCTTTTTTGATCGTCGCGAGTACTTCAGATTCATCCCAGGCTTCCTTATAGGATCTGGCAGATGAAAGAGCGTCATAAACGTCAGCGATCGCTACAATCCTTCCAAAAATAGGGATCTCATCCCCTTTTTTTCCTTTGGGCTTTCCCTTTGGAAATTTAAGTTCAGGTAGAGGGGATCCGTTTGTGATATTAACATGGCCCGGATATCCTTTTCCGTCCCAGCGTTCATGATGAGTTAAGGCAACCAAAGATGCCGCTTCATCAAAATCTGACTTTCTTCCGAGAAAAAGCTGTGCACCCAAGATGGTATGCTGTTTCATTATCTCAAATTCATCATCACTGAATCTGCCTGGCTTTTTTAATATCATATCCGAAATCGCGACTTTACCTACATCGTGAAGCATTGCGGCCATACGTAATACATCGCGGTTTTTGTCAATCGTTTTCTGTGGATAATTACGTCTCATTGCCCATGTTTCATATATATCTACAGCAATTCCGCCCACACGGTTCACATGGGCTCCAGTCTCCTTTGGATCACGCATTTCTGCCATTTTTATCATGCGTAAAATGATAGACCTGGTCATTTGAGCGCGTTCTAAAGCAACAGCCGCAATACTGGCAAAGTGCATCATCATCTTTTCATCATTTTCTGAAAGAGCGATGACTTTCTTTTTATCATCCTGCGCGTTGATTATCTGTAAAATGCCCAGGACCTGGCCATTGGAAGCTTTCATTGGAATTGCAAGGACTGATTCAGTTTTATAGTGTGATGCCTCATCATATTCCTTACCAAAACGATATGGTTTTTCAGGACTTAAATGATATACATCCGGCAGGTTTAAAGGAAGGCCGGTTGAAGCGGCATATCCGGCAATGCTTTCTTTATTTATGGGAAGCGTAAAGGTTGAATAAATCAGCTTCTCACCCTTTGCCAATCGTTTCTGGAGTGTATCATTCTGTGTATATGTAAATTGGAGTGATTTACCGTCATGAATATAAATTGAACCCGCGTCAGCATTGGCAAACCGGCGCGCCTGAGTAAGTATATGCTCCATCAGGATATCAAGGTCACTGACTTGATTTAATTCAATACCCAAATGAGTTAGGGTCTCCAGTTTTTCCTTTTCGCTTAACACAGGCGTCCTCTTGTTTATCCCTCTTTTTGATTTCCAACTCAATAAAAATTTATATTATAGTATCTTCTTATGTTTCACAATAACATTTATCCGGATTTAACCAGACCCGATAATCGTCTAATATCTGGATTTGTTTAGAACCAATTGAAATCATTGGTTTCTATTTGCATTCCTATGATTCATATGATAAGAATTTAAACATTATTTACGCATACAGCTTTTTCAGTATATGAATATTTATTAAACTGGTATATAATAACGTATTTCTATTTATGACGGTTTCGTAAAAAGTCCAACTTCTGCGTTGTGCTGCATTCCGCAATCATTCAACGTACCATAAGTACGCTTCATAATTACGAAATTTGCACGCCTTGAATTTGAACTTTTTACGAAACCGTCTAATTCGGACTTTTTACGAGACCATCAATTATGATACTTTTTTCGGAGGTATGCTTTATGAAACGAATGTTAACATATATATTGATTACCCTATTCATTATTACATTCCCGGCATATTCATTTTACTGCTATAAGGATAAAAATGGCGTAACCAAGTGCACGGATGATATCAATGAAGTTCCTCTTGATCAGAGGAAAAAAATGAATGAATACACTGATTCCCAAAGCACGGATGAGGATGAAATAAAAACGGAAAATGCGGAAGAGGAACCACAAACACCGCCCAAAAAAGCTGATGAGAGTTTTGATTTTGATGCAAAAAGAACAGAACTCAGCCAGGAAAAGCAAAGTATTCAGGAAGAATATAAAGCCCTTTTGAAAGAAGACAAAGAATTAAAGGCGGGAAAGAAAAAAATAAAGTCAAAAGCTGAAGCAGATAAATACAATGAAAAAGTGAAACTATTAGGTCAAAAATTTAAAGATCTGGAAGATAGACAAAAGAAACTAACCCAGGCAATCAATACATATAATACCAAAGTTAAAGAAGCGGAGGCAAAACAGGACAGAAAAAAAGATGCCCAGAATTCAGAGTAGAAGTGGTGACAACACCTTCCCACGGGCTCAATTTCGGTGTTGGAACAAACCACACACGCAATCACGTGCACGAATTAATTTTGAGTTATGAATTTTAAGCGTTGAATGAACGAAATATTACATTATTTTTAATCCTTTAATTCACAACTTTAAACTCATAATTCT
>JAUVGT010000165.1 GCA_030593645.1 Deltaproteobacteria bacterium | reverse complement strand
GAATGTGAGTATTCGCCGAACGAGCTCTTTGGCCCGATTCGCGGCTTTTGTAATTTCGTTGATGTTGTATAGGGCCATATCATCGTCGGAAACATCGTCCGCTAAAAGATCGGAATATCCGATAATGATGGCCAGCAGATTGTTAAAGTCATGGGCGATACCGCCAGCCAGAGTACCCAGGGCCTCCATTTTCTGTGCATGCTGAAGCTGGGCTTCCAGTTTTCTTTTTTCCGTGATGTCCCGGTCTGTTCCTCTGTATCCCAAAAACTTTCCTTCGGTATTAAAAATCGGCACACCTGTAGTCTCCACAATCACATGATACCCGCTCTTATGGATCCAGGTATTTTCAACCAATCCCAGCGGTTTTTTATCGACAGCAATTTTTTTGAAAAGTCTTAATTTTATGTGGGGTTCTTTCTGAAACATAAAATCAAAAGGCATTTTGCCCAGCATCTCTTCCTGGGTATAACCCAATAATTGTTTGACCTGGGGTCCGATATAGGTATATTTTCCTTCCGGATTAATTTCCCAAAACAGATCATTAGTTGTTTCAACGATATTACGGAACCGCAATTCGTTCTCTCTTAAAGCCGTTTCGATTTTCTTTCTTTCCTTGATCTCCCGCTCAAGATGGTAGTTTTTCTCGTTGATCTCCTTTTCACGAATACCGGCTTCCTCCAGGTGTGCCTGAAGAACAAGATTTTTCGTATTCTGACGCGACAGAAAAAGCAAACCGCTAAACAGTACGAGAGATAATGAGGCGATTGCCACCGGCATGTGCCACGGAGCCAAACGGCCAAAAATCGTAACAGGCGCAATAAGCCCGATGAAACTTAAAGACGTTTTTCCCACCAATGCTTTAAGAGCCAGGATGTCCTGAGATTTCCCGCCAACAGTGTGATTTATTTGCAGTAATTTTCCGGTACGTATTTTTTCCAGCTGATTGATGATATCCGGTGAATACCTGCCTTCTTTTCTAACGCGGCAATAAAATTTGTTATTAAAAAGCAATACACCCTGCATACTGTAACTTGTGCTTGCTGTCGCTGAAAGAAATTCGAGGATAGCCTGTTGATTGATACTGGCATTGATTCTTCCGACAAGTTCGTTTTTGAAAAACACAGGAATGGAAAGAACGATGTTTTTCCCCTCAAGAAAAGCGATTATGGACGGATCCATGGAACCAAAAAAAGTTTTGCCGGTCTGCTTCGGCATTTCCTTATGTGCTTCTGAATTCTTGCTCGTGGTTAACCATTTTCCTTTTGGATCAACCATAACAATCTGTTTATATATCTTTTGGCTGCCGTAGATTTTCTGATCGATGAGGGAATCAAATCGTTCGCTGATTGCCAGAAGGCTGGAACGCAGACCATAGGCCATGCTCATGCCCAGGGCCTCATTTTCAAAATATACCGATACCGCCCTGCTTTTTGCCAGGTAAATCAGATCGTTTCTTTGTTCGATAAAAAAATGGTTCACAGCACCGGCGAGCTGCTCTGTATCGGTTTTGAAACGATCCACTGAGGATTCTCTGAGATCAACCTGGGCGATATAGTTTGTCAGCAGTAAAAACGCAACATACAGGCATATCACAATACCAAAAACGATTGTGGCCATGTACCGTACGGGAGGATTCGTTGACCATGGTTTTTTAAACATGCGGATCCAAATCTCCTGTATTGTCAGCACCAAATTCGTATACCATCACATTTGATCAAAAAATTCCGAAAAGTACATGAAAACTGAAGGATAATACTTTTTTATTAAACGCTCATATGTTCCATCGGCCTTGCACTTGATAAAAAAATCATTAAAGGCCGCCCGAAGCTGGGGAGACGTTTTTGCAAAACCACACCCCATAACCTGTTTCGGTGAAATCGGTCCGATCACTTTGATTTTCCCCGGCCATTTTTCAAGAGCCACCAGGGCATCGGGGACATCGAGAATGGTGGCTTCGGCCTCGCCGTTTATCACAGCAGGTGCCAGCTCATTGAGCGAACCCGCAAATTTTCGGCTCACTGCACCGATCTTATTCAACTCATAGATGTCCGGATCAGTACACGTATTGGCTTTTCCCAAAATAACCCTTTCTTTGAGCATGCTCATAACCATGGTAATGTCTGTATCAATGTTATTTGAAGGATGAATCGGCTGCATGGAGGAATCCGCGCGGGCGATAAGCCAAACCTGGGTGGGAAAAGTCGGTTCCGAGTAGTCAACCAGTGTTTGCCTCCAGGGTAGGACTGTAAAACCGTTAGCGATGATATCTCCCTTGACCGGAACCTGTCCAACCGTCTTAATCGATGTGCCGTCACGCGATATTTTCTGCCCAGTCAAATCTTCGATCAGGTGATTCCAGTCTGTTTTTACGTAGATGTATTTAACACCCAGATACCCGGCAAAAAGCTGTATCAACTCAACATCCAGACCGTCTCCCACACCCGTGACAAAATTGGCGTAGGGTACACCAAGGTGACGGATCACATTTTTTTTCTTAATTTCAGGAAGATCGCCGGCTTTGATTTCAAGCACTGAAAAAGCAAACACCAAGACAAGGATGATACCGCACAATCTATAAAATTTAAAAACGCCTGTTTTTTGTTTCATATGATTGACCTCAAACCTAATAATGATGGTTTAACCGAATAAAAATATGAATCATGACAAAGCCATTCAGGGTCTCCAATTTAAATAATGTGTTGATTATTAGTATTTTTCAGGAATATATTATTGGTGAATTTTTAAATTGGTATCATAATATAATATCGTATCCGACTCAACTATTTTATTCCATATTTCAAGGCTTTTTTCAACCCACTCTTCTCCCAGGTAACCATACCGTTTCCATATACTTTTATTGGGCTTCTTTCAGCCATCCATCTATTTCATAAAGAAGCAATTCATAATATTTTTCTGACCCACCCAATCCTCTTCTCCCGAAGAAGTAGTTGATCTCCAGGAAGTAGGGATCATCTATTTGAGGATCAATTGAAAACAGAAAATCGAAGCCCGCAAGATTAATAGCTGTTTTCATACAAAAACTTTTTACAGCTCTAACGGCTGATTCCTGCATGGCAGGATCGGACCTGGAATCTATTACAGCGCCCTTTGAAAGGCTGGAATAAAAATATCCGTTTTTCTCCTGGGTGCGCCAATAAGAAATAGCTTTTCTACCGATGACAACGACTCTGAGAGAACGATGATCCGTTGGAACATATTCCTGAACAATAAACCCTTTTTGACCGGTCTTTTCAAAATCGACGGCTTTTTGTATTATCTTTTCCATATCATCCCGTGATTCAATCAAAAATACAGTTTCGCCTTCTCCGCCCCAATCAAACTTGAATACAAATGGATATTCAAACGTTAGTTTTTCAGGGAAAACATCCACGGTATCATATACTTCTGTTTTTGGACAATTTATGCCAGTTTCCTTGAAAAGCTTTGCCTGTCCGGTCTTTCCCGGATATTTGAACCGCATATGATAATCCGGAAATACCCTTGAACAATTGGCGGAAGCCATGTAAAAAAGGCGTTCTCTGCAGCCCTGAGGCAGCACCACGGCCGATGCTTTCTTTATGGCGTCCAGTTCTTCCTGGCCCGGATCACGGCCAGCGCAGAGTATATTTTTATCTCCCACAAACAGGGGATGAAAGGATAGTATCATTTTGTTTTTACTTATATAGTTCTGCACCTCGGTGAGAGGCAAAATTTATTATCAATACCCAAGCCTTCTCATGGCCTTTGTATCTTTACTCCAGTTTTTCTGTACTCGCACAAACAGCTTTAAGTAGACACGCGTTCCAAGAAACTTTTCGATTTCTATCCTGGCGTTTTCACCTATTTTTTTGAGCTTTTCCCCTTTTTTCCCAATGATAATTCCTTTTTGAGAGTCTCGTTCCAGGTGAATTGTCGCGTTAATCTTTATTAGACCGGTTTTCCTGTTCTCTTTAAAAGCTTCTATGGTTACTGCTGATGAATAGGGTATTTCCTGACCGGTTAAACGAAAAACCTTTTCCCGTATCATTTCCGAGGCAATGAAGCGTTCCGGTACATCTGTTAGTGTATCTTCCGGGAAGAACGGCGGGCCATTTGGCAGGAGGTTTTCCATTGTATTAACCAGTGCATCAACCTGGGTCCCATGCTTGGCTGATACAGGTATGATCGCATGAAACGCATATATATCCGACCATTTATCAATGACAGCTAAAAGTTCCTTTTTTTTGACAAGATCTATTTTATTAAGCGCAAGAATAACGGGCCGTTTTTGTTCTTTGATTTTTTCGATAACATAATTTTCCGAACCGGGATCCGGCTTTGCGACATCGAGCAGTACCATTACGATGTCCACATCTCCGAGTGCTGATATGGCCTCTTCAACAATCCTGATGTTCAGCGGATTTTTATCGTGGTGCACACCCGGTGTATCAATAAATACAAGCTGAGCCGACGGCCTGTGCAGCACACCAAGTATTCTGTTTCGGGTCGTTTGCGGTTTCTTTGAAGTAATCGATATCTTCTCACCAATTAATCGGTTCAGAAGTGTCGATTTCCCGGTATTGGGCGCGCCAAACAATGCGACAAACCCTGATTTAAAATTTTGGTATGGATTATTTTTCATCATAATTTAGTGATCTCACGGATTACACGGGTTATTTAAATCAACTTTTCGATTGCCCGCCACACTTTTTCTTTACCCAAGCGGGATTTGGCTGAAAATAGGATTAAATCTTCCTGATTCATGGAAAGCGTATCGGCAATGATTTTTTTCTGTTTACTCTGTTTACCTTTTGACAGCTTATCCGCTTTTGTCTGAACAAGAATGGTTGAAATATGATGATGCATTAACCAATCAATCATGCTGATGTCTTCAGGGCCGGGTTTCCTCCGAATATCCAGGATAACCACGACACCTTTTAAGGTTTCTCTTTTTAAAATATAGGTTTCAATCATCGGGCCCCATTTTTTCTTCACTGAAGCCGGAACCTTTGCGTATCCATAGCCCGGGATGTCCACAAATCCGAATTTATCATTTATATTAAAAAAATTGATCAGCTGTGTACGTCCGGGTGTGGAACTTGTCTTAACCAGCCGTTTTCGGTTGAGCAATGTATTAATCAGAGATGATTTCCCCACATTGGATCGACCCGCAAAAGCGATTTCCGGCAGTTCTCCGGAAGGATACTGGGAAGGCTTTACGGCACTGGTAATAAATTCTGCGGATTTAATGTGCATTTTTGTTCATCTCTCACAGAGATACTCTATTTTCACCTGAATTGACCTTCTAAATATGCTTCGAGGCGATCCATTCCTTTTGCAATGTTATCTTTTGAGTTCGCATAGGAAAACCTTAAATAACCTTCGGCGTTTTCACCAAAATCGATTCCAGGGGCTACACCCACATGGGCTTTTTCAAGGATGTCGAAAGCAAGCTTATATGAATTATCAGACAAATGCTTTGCGTTTGCAAATACATAAAATGCGCCGGTTGGTTCCACAGTGATACCAAAACCCAGTTCCCTTAATCGGTGGATCATAAATTTTCTGCGATCATTATAGATCTCTTTCATCCGGATTACATCATCTCCGGCATATTTCAGGGCAGCAATACCTGCTTCCTGAATAACAGAGTTGGCCGAGATAAAAAAGTTCTGCTGCAGTTTCTGTAAATTGCGGATATATATTTCCGGCGCGATCAGGTATCCCAGTCTCAGACCTGTCATAGCAAACAATTTTGAAAAACCGTTTAATACAAAAGCCTTTTCTGTAAACTCCAGGATTGAATGTTCTTTTCCATCATATACAAGCCCATGGTATATTTCGTCTGATACAATATACGGCTCAAATTCAGCGATCGCTTTCATTCGCTTTGCAGACAGCAGATTTCCGGTTGGATTGGATGGTGAATTTATAAATATGGCCTTTGTTCGATCCGTTATCTTTTCCTGTATTGCTTCAGGCCGATACTGGAATCCGTCTTCTTCATAAACCGGAATCCTTACCAATTCTCCTTCCAAATACCGGATAAAATTAGGATAGCATGCGTAGTGAGGATCTGATATGATTACCTGGTCTCCTTTTTCAAGTAGTACAGAAAATAGTAAAAGCATGGCAGGCGATGTACCGGATGTAACAATTATTCTTCCGGGATCAACATTTACATGGTAAGTGTTTCGGTAGTTTTCACATATTGCTTCACGCAATTCAGGCAGTCCCAGGCTGTGGGTATAATGTGTACGGCCCGCGTCAAGAGCCCTGCACGCGGCTTCATTAACGCATTTTGGTGTGTCAAAATCCGGTTCACCCACTTCCAGGTGAATAATATCAATACCACTCCTCTCCATTTCATGGGCCTTTTCCAGGACATCCATGACAATAAATGAAGTAATCTCATCCAAACGTTTTGGGAACATAACTTATTTTCTCCGGGTATTCATTATGAAATCAGGTATTATACAACCTTATTTAAAGGATACTCGATGATACCTTCGGCACCGCATCTAAGCAGATCCGGAATCAGGCACCTGACCCTGCTCGAACTGATTACAGTCTCAACGGAAAACCAGTTTGTATTGTAGAGATGGGCGATCGTGGGCGCGTTCAGGCTTGGAAGCTGGGATATCACAGTATCCAGTTTTTCCTCGGGCACATTCATTTTTAGGCCTACCAGCTTTTCACCCAAAAGAGCTCCTTTTAAAAGAAGAGCGATATGCTCAACTTTTTCCCTTTTCTCAGGATTCTTCCATGCGTTATGGTTCATGATAAGTTGGGTGTTTGTCTCCATCAACTCATGGATGATTCTAAGACCGTGAGCTTTTATCGTGCTGCCGGTTTCAGTCACTTCCACAATGGCATCAGCCAGTCCGGATACAACCTTTGCTTCTGTTGCGCCCCATGAAAATTCCACATCAACCTTTATATTTTTTTCTTTAAAATAGCGTCTTGTATATCCAACCAATTCTGTAGCGATTTTTTTGTTTTCAAGATCTTCCAGTTTTTTTATTTTTGAATCAAACGGTACAGCCAGGATCCAGCGCGCGGGGCGGGAACTGACTTTTGAATAGACAAGATCTGAGATTAACTTTACATCCGACTCATTTTCAGCAACCCAGTCCTTTCCTGTAAGCCCGACATCGAGTGTACCATTTTCAACATACCTGGACATTTCCTGTGCCCGGCATATTGCGCATTCTATTGTATCATCATTGATTTCAGGGAAATAGCTCCTCCCATTAATATTTATTGTCCATCCGGATCGCTTGAAAAGGGCTATTGTCGCACTCTGAAGACTCCCTTTTGGAATCCCCAGTTTCAATTTATCACTCATTTATTATACACCTCCTCAGGGTCGAACACAGGTGTGCCATCGATCCTTATGGTATTCGATTCTACTATTTTATGAAAACAGGTTCTGTGCCCGGTATGGCAGGCTGCCCCGCCTTTTTGATCCACTTTTAAAAGCACTGAATCTTCATCACAATCAATGCGAACCTCCCTTACTGTCTGAGTTTTTCCGGAAGTTTCACCCTTTATCCAGAGCTTCTTTCGACTGCGGCTGAAATATGTGGCTTTTCCGGTTTCAATTGTGGCTTCCCATGCTTCTTTGTTCATAAACGCGAGCATAAGGACATCACCCGATGAATAATCCTGAACAATGGCAGGAATAAGCCCTCCCGTTTTGTTAAAATCGAGCTTTACCATTTGTAAATCCTCCTGAATTAATAAACACTAATTTGTATAATTATCCTGGGTTAAAGTCAATTTTTTTCGAAATTGAAATCCTCAGACTCTCGCAAAAAAATAAAATCAGACAATTAATAGATGATTTTCATGAACGTCAGTTGCCGGAACATGTTGTACGAAATAAAGAACTACCTGAGTTAAAAGGCAAAGCCGGTGTAATCATGGGCATGAGGCGTGCCGGCAAAACCTGGTTTTGCTACCAGAAAATGGCTGAACTTATTTCAAAGGGGAAAAAAAAAGAGGAAATTCTATATATTAATTTTGAAGATGACCGATTAATTGAGTTTAACGTGGATCATTTTCAATATATCCTTGATGTATACTTTGAAAAATTTCCAGACAATCGCGATACCAGATGTTACTTTTTCTTTGACGAAATCCAGCGCATATATCACTGGGAAATATTTATCAGGCGATTGCTGGATACAAAAAACAGTCTTTACGATTATATCGATCATCTCGCTGATGTGTTCTTAATTTACCGTATTCCGATACATAGCCGTTCAGAAAAATCCCGGATGATTAATCCACCCAAAATATATATCATCGATAACGGCCTTTTGAATGCAATGACATTTCGTAATTCAATTGATTCCTGTTTTTTGTTGGAAAATATGTCATTTATGCATTTACGTCGCCAGGGTTATGAAATTGAATACGTAAATACAAAAGATGGGTATGAAACTGATTTTTTCGTTCGGAATCGAAATACAGGTGATGTGAATCTGATCCAGGTGTGCTGGGATATATCTGAATCAAAAACATTTGAAAGAGAACTCCGCGGGTTGCAAAGTGCAATGGATCAACTATCAATTCCGTCTGGTACAATTGTAACATGGGACGATGAAGATACTCTCGACAATTCAATTGAAATCGTTCCCTTTTGGAAATGGATAATTCAACACAATGATTGACGGTCTCGTAATTCCCACTTATCTCCAGATTCAAATACAGTAATCAGCTATATGCCCGTATGGGTCGTTCCACATCACGGGCAGTCGCTCCGTTCGGCACTCCTGGGACAGTAATACCGCGTTTGATGAAACGTCAAACCGATATAAAAAAACAGATGATATGTCGTTTTAAACCTCCTAACCCTGATGTATAAAACAGGTTTACCGAATTGTTATCGTATGATTTGGGCTGTGAATCAATAAATACGGAAGATCGAATGAAAAATTAATTTGGTAATATCTTTTGATGAGGAAATCATGGCCAAAACAGTCAAATTCTTCTCCAGTTTACCGTTTTAATTTGGCAAAACACCAAAAATCGGCCCAAATCTTACGATGATTAATTCGGTAATCGTTATGATAGTATTTTGGAAAATAACAAATACCAGATAAATCAAACAGATATCGTTTTATGTATTGAATTTCAGATCCCGTCCAATTATGTTTTTTAACATTGATTATTGGCTAACGGTGTTTTATAATACATATAATATTATTGCTTATTGCGTCATATTTTCAAAGTAATACAGACATTTATCACGTAATAATATAATAACAGGAGGATTATATGACCGGACGAACCGAACAGGTATTTTCAGATGCCTTGACACTTCCCATGAGTGAAAGGGCCGAACTGGCTGAACGTCTTTTTTCCAGCCTTGAGATATCCCAAGAAAAAATTGATGAGTTGTGGGCTAAAGAAGCAGAGGATCGCATCAATGCATTTGAACAGGGTGAAATTGAGACAATTTCATCAAAGGACGTTTTTAGAAAAATTGAATCTAAGAAAAAACCATGAATGTTGTATTTCTCAAAGCAGCGGAAGTTGAGTTGAACGAGGGTATTATCTTTTACAATATACAACTGGAAGGTCTTGGTTTTGAATTCTCATCTGAAGTGAAAAACACAGTAAAAAGAATTATAGAAAACCCTGAAGCCTGGGCGCCTTTATCAAAACGGACACGACGATGCCAGACCAGAAGGTTTCCATATGGGATCATTTATCAGGTTCGGAAAAAAACACTTCTTATCATTGCTGTAATGCATCTCCGTAGAAATCCACAAACCTGGAAATCAAGAATTTCTAAATCAATGCAATAAATTAGCCGATTATATTAATGTTTTTTGTCGGCCAAATAAATTGTAGCGTCTTTGTACTCGGACAGTCTATCTTGAAATCCTGTGAGCAGCTATAAAGCCGTGTGGGTCGTTCCACATCACGGGCAGTCGCTGCGTCCCGCCACAAAGACTGGCGGGTTTCGTGTCTGTTTTTATTTCTTAACGGTACTCAATCGGCACGCCGGATAATGCAGTATTATCATACATGGCTTTTGGGCATAATGGATGCAAAAACATTTCTAATTTTTACCGGAAGCATCCATCACGCCAAAAACCTTCCCTCACTCGCTAGACATAACATCTATTATGTCTCCTGCCCGTGGTGTGGAACGACCCCGCTTGTAGGTGAGTCCACAGTAGGTGTTATTTACCACACTTCTATCGTAATATTAGCGTTTTTTTGCCGAATTAAAACGAAAATTAAAAATTTTTACAGCACCATCAATTTGGGAATAACCGCCTAACGCACAAAAAGTCCTCTTCACCTCTCCAAAAGACAGTA
>JAUVGT010000436.1 GCA_030593645.1 Deltaproteobacteria bacterium | reverse complement strand
CTGTGCCTTAAGGTCCAGAAAGGGTACCTGTATACTGGAATTGAATTCGCGGGCTTTCCATTTTTCCAGAAAATCACCCGGTGTCAAAGCCGGAACACTGCAACCTCTGAAACAATCCACATTGCGGCTGATTATGCAATCTATTCCAAAAGCTTCTGCCGAAGCGATTTGTACTTGATCATCAAAGTCCGTGTCATTCCGGGCAAGAGCCTTAACAAAAATAGAATTTCGAAACGGAATGATGGAAAATTCCTCCCGGATAAACTTTAACAGAGCCCTGGCCTTTTCCCGGCCCTGGCCTTTTGAAACAATGTGATTAACATTGATGAGAGAGGCTGCGGATACCCAGAGACTGAATTCAGGAGTTTCGATGAGATCATTGAGAAGCTTGAAGCTTTGGGGATAAAGATCTGATCGAACTGCCATATCAATCAATGCATCGGTTTCAATAAAAATTTTCAATGATTTATCCTTTTCGACGCAATTTCATATAAACTTCGTTATATTGATTTGCAATTGTCGCCCAATTGTGATTTTTCTTGATAAATTTTTTTGCCTTTTTCCCAACAGCAATAGCTTCACTTTGATGTGTTAATACATAGTGTAACTGATCTGCCAGGGAATTAGCGTCCGAGACCTCAAAAGCATATCCTAAATCACGTGCAACCGCCTCATTTTCAGGAATATTACTATACACCGTTGGGATTCCGAATGATAATCCCTCCAGAAGCGCCATGGACATCGCTTCATATTCTGATGGAAAAACAAAAATGTGAGCATGGGCATATAAACAAAAAAATTCATCACCAGTCAAAAATCCAACAAACTTCACTCCTTTTGGTTTGTTTGCCTTCAGTTCATTAAAGTAATTAGAATCCGTGCCACTTCCTCCGCCTGCAATCACAAGGGGAAGATCGGTTTTTAACTTGCCATAAGCGTCTAATAACGTATGAAGTCCTTTAGTGCGTTCAATCCGCCCTGCTGAGCAAAATAAGTAATTCTGTGGATCGATATCCCATTTTTTTAGAAATGATTTATCCGGTTTTTTTCTAATCTTTATTCCATTCGGAATATATACAATATCTTTTCGATACTTACCTTTGTAATAATCGGCTAATGGTTTTGAAACCGATGTAATTATATCCGGTACATGTAAAAAAAGACGTTCCGCAACCCTGGATATCGCTCTCGCGGGCACCCCCCATTTTTTTCTAATATAGGCCTGTCCATGTGAAGTAGCTACAATCCCATATCGAGCTTTCGGAAGCCACGCCAGTAAACAAGGATCAGTACTATGTATATGCACCAGATCAAAAGATTGACATCTTGCATCCAATGAAGCATTCCACATGTGTGAAATCATCTCAATGTTTTTTCGTGAACTTCCCTGAACCGCTTTTATTCTGACCCCCCAATAGTTATCTGTAGATTTTGTATAAGAATCGTACCCATAAACAATTATATCATGCCCCATGGAAGCCAGGTAAGGTACTAATGAATCAACAACCACCTCTACACCATGACGACCCGGTATTCCTTTTATTCCAAGTATAGCAATTCTCATTATGGTTCCCCAAACATTATCAAATACGCAATGGTTTACCTTGAGCTATCTGAAATTTATTCCTAAGCACCCACTTTATGGGTTCCCATGGATTCTTGCGCATGGCAGGAACAGCAGTACCCGTCATCCAGCAATTCTGCTTACAGTTTTTCACTTGATCTCTTACTCTTGTTGCCTGTTCACCTCGCCATATATCTACAAAAGTCTGAGTCTTCAAATCGCCCATAATCATTGGCTTTACTGAACCATTGCATGCCAACACACGCCCCCATGGATCCAAAAAAAAGGTATCTGTACCTGCTCCGCAAGGTATGGGACGTTCTTCCCCCTGGACATGTTTTAATAATCCTAAATTCAAATAAGCCCTGAACCAATCTTTTATTTTCTTTTTAATATTTTTCCGTGGTGAATTAAGCAGTCGCTCCATAAATTTGAGCATAATTCTTTCAATCTCCTCTTTATTCTTGATTTCATTGTTTAGCTTATGAAAATAAAAAGAATTGTGAACAACAGCGTTTGCAAATTCCATGTCCATTGAAGCAACTAAAGTGTATAATTCTAATAAATCATAGCAGTTTTCACCACTTATTGTCATCGCAAAACCTATATCTTTTATTCCCAGTTCCTTTAGTCGTAGTACAGTTCGCATAGCATGGTCGAATCCATTCTGAATGCCTCGAAGTCTGTCATTTAAAGCAGGAAGCCCTTCAACACTAACGCGAATAGTGATGTCAGGGAACTCTTTCGCTATCGCTTCTATCCGATCAAAATAATAGCCGTTGGTGCTGATTTCAAGTCGTTTTGTCTTCTTATCAAGAATTCTTACAATCTCTGCAATATCCTTTCTCAGTAATGCCTCTCCGCCGGTAATATTCAAACGCTGCATGCCTGCCGGTATCTTTTCCAGAATTTCCGGCTTAAATTCTTCCGAGGCTTTGCTGGGATTTTTCCAGATATCGCACATCCCACACCTGGCATTGCATCTATAAGTAGTTATAATTGCACATTCCATTATTATTTATTTAAGCCTCCTTCATAATTTCTCGCCTGTGTGGCCGCGCAGGTACATTTTTTGTTTTGTAGTAATCTCTGATAAATCTTCAGCATGCTTGAAAGATAGGTGTTCTTGGCATTATTTCTCTCCACCTTTTGCCGCGCTCTTTGTCCCATTTCTTTGATTTCTTCTTTTGTCAGACTATTTAATAAATTTATCTTTGCAGACAATTGATCTTCATCAAAAGGCTCGAACAAAAAACCTGTAACGCCATCCTCTACCTGTTCCGGTATTCCGCCAATTCGGGAAGCAATGATCGGTTTACCATAAGCCATGGCCTCCAGGCCGCAAAACGGATAGTTTTCATACCATTCTGAGGGAATGATTACAGCTTTTGCTTTTTGAGTCAGATCTTTTAATTCACCCCCCTGCTTAAACCCAAGAATTTCAATATTTGAGGCCTCCTTCCGCTCAACCAAATCTTTTAATTCCTCTTCCATGCTGCCAGCTCCCGCTATCTTCAAACTAAGCAAGTGTCCGATATTTTTCGCTCCGGCAAAACCCTTAACTATGGTTGCCAGCCCCTTCTCTTTTTCCAATCTTCCTATAAACAATAAATAATTTTCATAATCATACAAGGGGTCAAAATTTTCAAGTTCAATAAAGTTGGGGAGGTGCTCAACTTTTTTTCGATCATAATCATATTCAATAAACTTTTTTCTTAAAAATTTG
>JAUVGT010000262.1 GCA_030593645.1 Deltaproteobacteria bacterium | reverse complement strand
GGATACCTTATTGGAAGAAGTAAAATAATTACTCATGATTTTCCGGAGTGCTTCCCTCTGTTGATCGCTTTAGGTATTATTATCACCATTCACTGCTTCAACAATAACTAAATTATGAGTTCTGCGTATATTATCAGAGTCATGTTCAGAATTTTATATTTCACTATCAGTTTGATTCGATGCAAGTATTGAGATTTCGTTCAATGTTTAAAGAAGCAGATTATCAATTCATGCAAAACAAAAACACTTTAATTATTGAAATTTTCTATACTTTTTTATTTGAAACGAAAGTATCGTAACCATAGACTTAAAGGAGGAGAAGTATGAAACTGTTAAAAATGAGTATTACCCTGTTGGCTTTTTTTGGTTTCATCGTTACTGCGAATGCTGGTACACTTGACAAGGTCAAGGCGAACGGTTTTATCAAAGTCGGTGTGAACGGTACTGTATTTGGGTTCAGCATGCCGGACGAAAATGGTAACTGGAAAGGCCTTGATGTTGATATAGCCCGAGCGATTTCTGTCGCGGTATTCGGAAAACCAGACAGGATAAAATTTATTCCGGTAACAGCTGTACAGCAGTTACCGGCTCTTAACGCCAAAGAGATCGATGTTTTAATAAGTACCACCCAGACTTTGACTCGAGAAACTAAAAATAGGCTCAACTTTGTTCATACAACCTATTACGATGGTCAGGGATTTCTCATACACAAAAAACTCTTCAAAGTACGCGGTATAAAAAGTTCCAGACAACTGGGTGGTGTTACAGTCTGTGTTCTTAAGGGAACAACCAGCGAAATGAATGCATCTGATTATTTCCGACTAAACGGGATAAATTGGAAACCGTTAGTGATTAAAGATGGAGCTGAACTTAAAAAAGCCTTTTTTGAGGGCCACTGTGACTGCCTGACTTCAAATGCATCACACCTGGCTGCTTATCGTGCAGTAGCGCCAAACCCGAAGAATTATCTACTTTTGGGTGAAATTATTTCACAGGAACCCCTTGGCCCTGCTGTCCGCCATGGTGATGATCAATGGTATGACATTGTCAATTTTTCGGTAATGGCTTTGATTAAAGCCGAAAGATTGGGCATTAATTCAAAGAATGTAAAAAAGATGCGCATGAGTAAAAATCCTGGGATTCAGCGCTTTTTAGGTGTTACTCCTGGCATGGGAGCAGCGTTGGGTCTAAATGATAATTGGGCTTACACTATTATTAAGCAGGTAGGCAACTATAGTGAAATTTTTGAGCGCAATATCGGAAGGAAAACACCTCATGGCCTGAACCGCGGACTTAATAACCTTTGGACCAAAGGTGGCCTGATGTATGCCACACCATTTAGATAATAGATCTTTGCAAGTCAAGTAAAACAACTCAATCTTTTTAGAAGGTGATCTTTGGAGGAATTGTTTAGACCACCTCCAAAGATCACTAATAAATATTAACATATAGTTAAAATCTGCTAATTACTAACTGAACGGTTAATCCTCATATAATAATTAAACAGCATAATCTCATATAGAAACACTTAAGCTTTACCCTGATAGCATTTTTTTTAACTCATTTAATGCCATTGTCTGGGGTCTCATAAATTCAAGATCCCTGTAAAACTCGGCTCTGTCCAGGACTTCACCAATTATGATTAAAATAATAATCATGCTTTTAAATTTTTCTGGTGAATTAATAAGCAGTATAACTGGTAAAATAAAACCTGATAATATCCTGGCAGCCGTCCAAAGAAAATCTTCAATTGAATCCTTGACAATTTTTCTGCTTAAATAGAAAAATAGTTTAATCGCACCGATAATTAAAATAAAATAGAAATGATATAAAAATACGGCTGCAATGTAGAGTCCCGTAATGACGGTAAACGCGCTGTGAATCTTACTTTTACTGACATTGCTGTTTACATGATAAACCCTATCCATGCTAAATAGCGTGGCAAACCCGATGATACATATAATTATGGAAAGGATACTCTGTTCCAGGTTAAATAATAAATAGAGTGACGAACATCCATAAAACAATGAGAACAAAACGATTTCTTTTGACAGCCATGAATTTCGCCAGTTTAAAACAGCCCTCATGAACCGCTGTCTTTGCCCCAGATGGATTGTACTAATGCCCATACAAGCAATACCGAGTATCATATATAAATACTTTGAGAAAGCATAAGCGTTAGCTGTAAAACCGGTAAACGCGGCGACCAGAAGCGGCACACAAATGGTAAACATAAGCAGGGGCCACTCAGTTTTTAACGAAACGGAGGAATTTGGTTTTCTTTCCAGCCTGCCGATAAAACCATTCAATAATTTTTCATCCTGTCTGATTGAAGCTCTCGGAGTATATGAATGTTGCTTCAGGGGTTTGAGAATCAGGGCGGGTTCTATGTTTTCCCTCCAGATGTCCGGTCTCCCTTCCATTTCATCGGTTTCCCCCCTCGTATAATCTCCGATTTTCAATGCGCCGGTCGGGCATACAGCCACACAGGCAGGATTATAATCCTTTCTGTGTGAACACATCGTACACTTTTGCATGATACCTAATGATTCATTATAAGTGGGTGCATCATAGGGGCAAACCCACTGGCAGTAATTGCACCCCATGCATTTATCTTTGTCGATATTTACAACACCGGTTTCATTATCCTTTTGATAAGCAAGTGCAGGGCAGTTAACCATACAGGGTGCGTCGATGCAATGATTGCACGCGATCGAATAAGAGACCACCGGGATGTCCGGTATTCGATTTTCATTAAATACCGTCACCTGTCGCCAGTTAATATTCGCGGGCAGATTGTTTTCGTTTTTACACGCGATATTGCAGGATTCACAACCGGTGCATTTATTTAAATCCAGAACAAAGCACTTCTGCATATTTTTCCTCTTACAAAGTTTCGAGATATATTAAGAAAAATAAAACCAAAGAACTTTCATCACGAAAGCACGAAATTTGGAAAACACGAAAATAATAATAATATTAAAACTATTCTCCGCCCTTTTTCGTGTTTTCATTCTTTCGTGCTTTCGTGATTATTCTTTTTGTTTTTTCGCTCTTTGCCCGCAGGGCACTCTATACTCCTTCGCTCCTTCGCGGTGAATTATTTATGTTTTTTGCCCTTTTCCCGATTCTCTCCACCTGAACCGTTGTATCATGGAAAGCCGTCCCATATCCCATATCGGTTTCCCGTCCTTTTGTCAGAAGATTAACGGCTGCTCCATCGTTGAACCACCATCCATTAGGTATCACCACACAGCCTTGTTTTATACTGTAATCAACTTTTATTCTGATTTCCAACTCTCCCCGTTCGTTATAAATTCTTGCCTTTTCTCCCTCATTAATCATTTTCTGTTTCGCGTCCAGTGGATGCAGTGTTGCCATTGGTTCCGGCTGCAGTTCACGTATGACCTTCAAATTTCTAAACTGCGAATGGATACTGTTTTTTTCATTCGGTGTTAACAGACAGAAGGGATATTCCTTCCGGCCCTTTGTTTTTACTGACTCTATCGGCTCACTAAAGCCCGGCAGAAAATCAACCCCCCATCTTTGATTCGCTTCCCGGGAGAAAAGCTCGATCTTTCCTGAGGGTGTTTTAAACCTGAAATCCTCCCATGCAATCTCCTGAAAGCAGGGGGATAGGACCGGGCCTTGTTTTAATTTTTCCAATGAGATTTCCGGGAAAGGGGCCAGTCTCCTTTCTAGATAATCCAATACTTCACTTTCATCCTGACCCGGAAGCTGTTCTTTGATATCTTTTTTTGAAAACCCGAGTTTTTGCGCGAGTAAACGGTAAACTTCTGTAAGGGGTTTAACCTCTTTGGGGGGTTCGATTATTTTTTGCTGAAGCTGAATATAATCATGCCAGTACGCATTTAAAATATCCGTCTGCTCAAAAAGGGATCGTGCAGGCAGTATGATATCTGCCTGTTTTGCCGTATCTGTGATAAAATGGTCGACTACCACTCGAAAATCGACTCCCCCAAATGCTTCCAGAACCATGGGTGTCTGGGGCACCTGCAGTACCGGATTTCCCCTTTCTACCCAGATCATTTTTATCGGGGGATCTTTCTGTTTCAGCATATCGCGCCCAAGCCTGGCCAGTGACACACTGATCCTGGCAATTCCGTCTTCTTTTTCCGGTGGAAAAAAATGAATCGGGTCTTTGACCCTGTCGAAAATGTGTGTGCTTAAGTTGGCATACACCCAGCCCGCACCCTTTTTCCCGATATTGCCCGTAATGGCCAGCAATGCGATAAGCGCCCGCATGGTCTGCCCGCTGTTTGAGAAACGCTGCATACCAAATCCCGAGCATATGGTAGTGGGAGTCATTGTTCCGATGTATTCTGCCAGTTCCTCGATATATTCCACTGGAATGTCTGTCATTTTACTCACCGTCTCAACTGTGTATTCATCCACAGCCTTTGCAAATTTTTTATACCCAAGAACGTATTTGTCTATGAATCTCCGATTTATATTGCCGCTTTTTATAATCAGGTTTGCAATACCCAGTGCCAGGGCACCGTCAGTTCCCGGTCTTGGCTGTACGAGCAGATCTGCCCTGTCTGCTGTTGGCGTTCTGCGCGGATCGATAACAATCAGCCTCGCGCCTTTTTCCTTTGCGATATTGATAAAGTTCGTCTGATGGATGTTTGTCTCAGCCGGATTTTTCCCCCAGCATATGATCAGTTTTGAATCGGCAATGTCCCATGGAGCGGAATGCCTGTTATCACCCAAAGTCAGCCTTGTGGCCTCAAGCCCGGACGGCCAGCAGAGATCACCATATGTCCCGGTATAGCCGCCGAATAATCTCCAAAATGCCGTTGAAACATGATTCAAAAGACCTTTTGTACCGCTGCCTGTAATAAACATCACACTCTGTGGGCCGAATTCTTCCCTGAAGTTTTTTAATTTGCCAGAAATTGTATCAATAGCTTCATCCCATGATATCCTTTCAAATTCTTTTGTATGATCATTTCTCCCCAGCGGGTAGTAAATCCGTTCTTTTGAATACACTCGTTCAATATAGCTCTGCCCTTTCAGACAAATGCCTTCCCGGGTGGCTTTGTTATCAGGGTGCGGATCGATTCTCATAATCTTGCCGTTTTCCACGTGTACCAGTAAGCTGCAAGTGCTGTAACAATTTCGCGGACAGGCTGATGTAAATACAGTCATTTCTCTCTCTTAAAATAGAATATGTGTCAGAAGTGGTGATGAAATCCGTTAAAAATAGTTTGATAACTCATGTGCTACTTCCCCGAACTGTTTTTTGATTCTTTCACGGCTGCTTTCATGCGACATTTTTTTGCGATAGCCATATTTACCCGTGGAGTCTTCTTAGCTTCAGAAGTATAAAACGCGGCCCTGTCAAGGATCATCAGGATGCCGGTTGAAACAGTAATAATAAGAAAGTTTTCCATAAAGAACAATACAGGACCGATTACCAGCAGGACCAGTTTCAGTCCATAGCAGAGTCCTACTTTTTTTTCATGCTCCGGGTATTGCAGTATATGTTGTTTGTATTCAATTTTGCCAAACACTCTCCATCTCATGGCTGTAATAATGATATCAAATACGGATAATATGGTAAAAAGAAAGAAAAAATGGTTATTCAAACCCGTACCCGTGGTGCGGCTTATGATGCAGATCATGGGTACCGACACCAACATTGTCCCGGTAACCATTCCAAGGGAAGGTAAATCACCCCTCCATGTAATCTGGGATGGCAGATTATATAATGCCCCGATGCTTATGATCGTCAGCAGGCCAAACAGGCACGATGTTCCGAGCAGCAAAATAAGTACACGGCCATGACCCATTTTATACGCGACTAAAGTTCCGGCAAAAAGAAATAGCCCAAAACCGAAAGATAAAACAGCTTCCCGGCTTAAACCGGAATGGGATATTCCCCGTAGAGCATAAAAACCTCTCTCAATATGACCCAGGTGGGATGCAGCGATTATCGCGCTCAAAACAGTCAATCCAAGTGACCAGTATAATGCGATCAAAATCAAATGGATTGGAATTAAAGCGAACTTATACGCAATGGTGATGCCTGTTTCTATTCCGATTGCGACAGGTAATAATGCGGTAAAAAATACCAGTGAAATTAACCCGGAGAACTTCTCTTCCATTACTTACAGGCTCCCTGATCTGCATTTGAAACAAAACGGATTCGAGGTTTTACATCTTCTATATGTTCAAAACCGATTACCTCGTTCTCAATGCTTTTCATATTTTCGATTGCCTCATCAGCCGTATCAATTGTAACCATTTTTAGCGCGCCGCTAAAACATGTTTCAACACACGCGGGCAATTCATCCCGGTCAAGGCGCTCGAAGCACATGATACATTTGCCAACGGTTTTTTGGTTTTCCATCCAAATAATCGCTCCGTATGGGCATGCCATCTGGCAATACCTGCAGCCGATGCATTTTTCGTAATCAACCACTACGATTCCATCCTGCTCACGTTTTTGCATTGCGCCTGATGGACACGCGCTCACACACGGCGGTTCTTCGCAGTGGTTACACGACATGGACAGATAATGGGTATCATTCTTTCCATCATTTGGAGGAAGTTTCAGGACTTTCCGCCAGTGCAGCCCTCCTGATAGCTGGTTGGCATTTACGCACGCCGCGACGCACCCAGAACAGCCGAAACATATCGAAGGTTCAAACACGAAGAACCGCTGTTTCATTTCTTGTCTCCCTTAATTTCAACAAGAACATTTTGATAGGAAGGCTGTCCGCCGATACCTAGCTTTGCTGTTATTTCAGGTGGGCAGGGTGCGTATGCCGGTGTGACTTCATTCAACTGCGGCCAGCAGTCATTCAAGCTGACATGTTTTTTCGGAACTTCCGTTGTCACCTCTACCCTTACACGGCTCTTTCCTCTTTGATTAAACATGATCGCGTAACCACCGTCTTTTATGTTTCTTTTATCCGCATCAACCGGGTGCATATGCAAAACAGGTTCAGGTTCAAGACTTCGCAGGGTTTCAATCGGCTTGTGGCTGTTATGAAAGGAATGAAAGTGAGTATTTCTCCTTGATGAAATTAACTGCAGAGGATACTCCGCGGCAAGCTCCGGTGTATCTGCCAGACTTTCCAGGGGCGCTTCATAAGACGGCAATGGAGCCAATCCCATTTC
>JAUVGT010000132.1 GCA_030593645.1 Deltaproteobacteria bacterium | reverse complement strand
AAAAGTCCGAAATAGACGGTTTCGTAAAAAGTTCAAATTCAAGGCGTGCAAATTTCGTAATCATGAAGCGTACTTATAGTACGTTGAATGATTGCGAAATGCAGCACAACGCAGAAGTTGGACTTTTTACGAAACCGTCATAATTTATCCTTTAACAACGGCTATCGGCCTTAACCTGGCCACTTTTTTTGATATTCCCGCGCCATCAACCACATCCACAACCTGGGATATGTCTTTATACGCGTCAGGCATCTCTTCGGCCAGGGTTGACCTTCCGGTCCATCTGACCAGAATTCCCTTGTCTTCAAGCTCCCGGTTAATGGCACGGCCCCGGCTTTTCTTTTTCGCGGCTTTCCTGCTGAGAACCCGGCCGGCACCGTGGCATGTGGAGCCGAACGTCTCGTCCATGGCTTCTTCGGTTCCCACCATCACATACGAAGCTGTACCCATGTCGCCGGGAATAATCACGGGTTGCCCTGTATCACGATATTCACTGCAAATAGATTGATGACCGGGCGGGAAAGATCGGGTTGCGCCTTTCCGATGAACGCATACCGTTTGTTTTTTACCATTAATAACATGCTCTTCTTTTTTCGCGATATTGTGGCACACATCATATACCATATTCATACCCAGGGCACGCGGGCTTATATTGAGCGCGCGCTGGAAAGTTTCACGCGCTTGATGGAGCAGTATCTGGCGGTTTGCCCATGCGTAATTCGCGGCACAGGCCATGGCGTTATAATATCGCCTGCCCATATCAGATTGAATCATTGCACATGCAAGCTGACGGTCAGGTAGATTGATACCCAGCTTGTGGACATGCTTTGTCATAATCGCAAGGAAATCATCACATACCTGGTACCCGAATCCCCGTGATCCGGTATGCAGCATCAAGGTAACCTGACCTTCAAAAAGGCCAAAGACACGGGCGGTTTCCGGAAGGAATATTTCATCAACCACACCCACCTCAAGGAAATGGTTCCCCGACCCGAGCGTCCCAAGCTGTTTTTTCCCCCTTTCAAGGGCTCTTTTACTGATCAGATCAGGATCCGCATTTGGCATACATCCGCTGTCTTCAGTACGCTCAATATCGTTATCCACCCCGAAACCCTGCCGCAGTGCCCATCGGCTCCCCTGTTTCAGAACCTTTTTTTCTTCGGAATATGAAAGCGTTACAGAGCCGGTGGAACCCACCCCGGTGGGAGTATTCTGATAGAGTGCGTTAACAAGATCTTCCAGGCGGTCTTTGATATCACCTTCAACCAGATGTGTTGAGGCCAGACGGACACCGCAGTTGATGTCGTAACCCACACCTCCCGGTGAAATCACACCATTTTCCCAGTCAAAAGCGGCCACACCACCGATTGGAAACCCGTAACCCCAGTGCATATCCGGCATGGCCAAAGAAGCCTTTAATATGCCCGGAAGAGATGCCACGTTTGCCACCTGCTGTACAGGCTCATTAATATCCTTTGTTTTTTGCAACGCCGCACTTGTGTAAATCATACCCGGTACATTCATGGCACCGCTTTGGGGGAGTTCCCACCTGTAATCATCAATTTTTTTGAGTTGGTGTGTCATGATAGATTGTCCTCATGTCCTTATTTGATCGTTAACAAATCGGAATTCGGGGTCGGAATCGGTATCGCAATCGTTTTTGTCTTTTTATTGGGCAAACACAAAGGGTTACCACTACAATGCTCTGCGCTGTTAGCTCCCTGCATTTCTAAACATCAAATATAATTTTTGCTTCCCAGCCTGTGGAGGATTCTTTGACCTGTATCTGGTGGTATGTAACCGCTTTAATTTCGCTTTTCAGAATATGGTTATCCGGATGATAAGCATCATATGCAAGCACTGCTGCCAGCCCGGTTTCGGTAATGGAAGAAATATCGATATCCTTTATAAGCATCTGTCTCGCGGACCATAAAAACAAGAGCTCCCTTAACCAGTTTACCATTAGATCGGGCCAGTCCGCACCGCTTATCTTTATATCATGTTTTTTCTCCCAGGATTTATCCTCTGATTCCGCGATCTGTTCAAACATCGCCGATGCCGCATTTATAAAAAGATCCTTTGGATTCAAACCAAAAACATGAATCCCAAAATCAGCAGTATGATCGATCAGTTTATAGTTCATGTTAATTCATTCTTAAATAATCACTACCCCTGTTTTTTCGGTGCTGTATCCTCCCAGTAATTCAACCTGTTTTTTAAATTCAGGCTTACTGATCGTATTCAGTAAAAATTGGTTGTTTTCTGTTTCAAAATATTTCTCCGGTATAATGAGATCATATTGCTCGGTCACAACCGGTATAAAATCGAGATCAAGTGCCTTTGCCGCGGCAAATATACCAAGACCCACATCAGCGGTACCGCTCAACACCGCCACGGCCACCGACATATGTGTGAATTCATCATTTTCATATCCTGAAATTTCCGAAGGATTCAAACCCAGTTGTTTTAGTCTGTAATCAAGCAGGATACGAGTTCCCGATCCGGCCTGCCTGTTGATCATGGTGATGTCATCCCGACCCAGATCTTCGATCCCCTTGATCACCTTTGGATTGCCTTTGGAAACAATCAGCCCCTGATCCCTGATCACAAGATTGACCAGTTTGACTTTTGTATCTGCCAGATATTTTTTTATATAAGAAATATTATAGGACCCATCTTCCGTATCCAGCAGATGAGATCCTGCAAGGTGACAGACTCCTTTTTTGATTGCCATCAAACCACCCATACTCCCCACATGGCTGGATGAAATTGTCAATCTGCTGTTTGCTGCCCGGATATGGTCGGCCAGAACATCCAGGGTATTATCATGGCTGCCCACAACAACGATTGTATTTCGAACGTACGAAAGCGGCCGGAGAAGACCGGCTGAAACGTGTTCACCGGCATTAATCCCTTCGACCTGGTTCGGAATACGAATCATTCCGTCCGCTTCAGTAATAGAAGTAATGCTTCCCGAACCCCTGGGAAGCGGGGTAGCCACTATCCTGCTTCCCACCAGACCAAGTTTGACCCGAAGAAATTCTTCCACACCGAGTTTGGAAGCGATTTTTCGTGTCGACTCCACCTGTACTTCTGTCCGCTGCGGGTCAGGCTGACCCAGCATGTCATAAATCAAGGGTCGAACAAATTGCTCAAAGGCTATGATTGCCGAAACCGGATAGCCCGGTATCCCGAACACCGGTTTGGATTTGACATCACCGATAATAACCGGTTTACCCGGCATAATGGTGACACCATGCACAAGCACGTCTCCAAGCCCGGTGATAACTCCTTTTGCATAATCTTCAGATCCGGCGGATGAACCACCCAGGATCAGGACAATATTAAAATCCTTTTTTACGGCGTCAGCCACTGCCCGGCTGATTTCATCTAAATTGTCCTGTATCTTTTCATGACGTTCATAAACTGCCCCACAGGATTCAAGAAGTTTTCCGATCACATAAGAGTTTGTTTCAAGTACCTGACCCGGCTGAAGTTGACTGATGTCCATATCTTGCCAGTTTATCAGTTCAGAGCCTGTCGGAATAATAAGGACTTTGGGTTTTTTTCTGACCCGAACCGAAAAAATACCACCGGAAAGAAGTGCGCCGACACAATATGGCGTTACCACATGATTCTGGGGAAAAAGAAGTTCAGTGGCCACAATATCTTCCCCCATCTTGCGGACATTCTGCCATGGAAATACCGGTGCTTCGATTTCAACCAGATCTTCATCGATCACATTCACATTTTCGATCATAACCACGGCATCAGTGTTTTCAGGCATGACATGGCCGGTATTCAAATAAAAAGCATCTCTACCGATTTTCAATTCTTTCGGCTGTGTTTCACTAACGCCAAAAGTATTTAACGCTCTTACAGCGATGCCATCCATTGCCGCGGCGTGAAAATTCGGGGCGGATAACCGCGCGGGAACCGACGCGGCCAGCACTCTTCCTACAGCATCCGGCACATTGATTTTTTCTCCGGACATTGACCCGGTATTTGAAAACCGTTTAAAAACGATTTCACGCGCTTCGTCAAGGGTCTTCATTTTAAGATATATACTACGTTTTGTTCCCATTCAGATCTCCAGATAACCTTCTCATATCAACAGAGGAATCACCTCAACGATCGTACCTTTGTCCAGGCCTTCCGTGTTGGTATCAATTTTGATCAAACCGTCTGCCTTAACCATTGTATTGATTAGACCGGATTTCCCGAGTATCGGTTCTGCCCACAATTTCCCATCATTTTTATTCAGACGGACACGGACAAAATCGGTTCGGCCCTGGGCAGATGAAAGATTCCGGCTCAGCCGTGCGGTGAACATTGCTCTATCGGAATACTGCGAAGATATCCCGGCTATATGCTCGATAAACGGCTGCACCACCATTTTAAATACGACCATTGCGGATACAATATGACCGGGAAGACCCCAGATTGCCTTCTCTTTAGCCCTGGCAAGTATTGTCGGTTTCCCCGGACTGATTGAAACGCCATGAACCAATATCCCGGCATCCGGAAGATTGGAAAGAACATCGATGGTAAAATCTCTTGTTCCCACTGAACTGCCGCCCGATATCAAAACCACATCCGAGTCGTTCAACGCTTTATAGCATTTCGCATAAAGGGCATGATAATCATCCTCCACAATACCATACATGACCGGAACACAACCCGCCGTTTTCACAAAGCCCGAAAGCGTGTAACTGTTGACATCCCGTATCTGGCCGGGGCCGGGTTTTTGGTCAACAGGGACTACTTCATCTCCCGTGGATATGATACCGACCACAGGTTTTTTAAATACGTTCACATTCTCTTTCCCGAATGCTGCCAGGAGACCGGTTTCCTGGGACCTCAGCATCATACCGCTGGAAAGAATGACCTCCCCATTCTTAATATCTTCTCCAGCCAATACTACGTGCTGACCGGGCGCGACGCTTTTATATACTTCTATGGTTGTTTTATCTATAATCTCTGTGTGTTCGATCATCACCACGCTGTCGGACCCTCCCGGCAGCATGCCGCCGGTCGAAATCCTGCAGGTTTCACCGGGTCCGATTGAAAGGCCTGGAGACTCACCCATCGCGATGGATCCTATAACCGTCAGGTAAGCAGGATTCCCCTCACTCGCGCCGAAAGTCGATGAAGCACTCACCGCGTATCCATCCATGGTAGATCTTGAAAAATCCGGCAGATCATGTCCGGAAACAATATCTTCCGCGAGAACTCTGCCAGTGGTTTCAGGTAAAGAGACCCTTTCATTCTCAACCTGTATAAAATCCGGAATATACTTAAAAACCTGGTCCAGTTCTTTTACTTTAAAAAACTCTTTCATAATGTTCAGACCACCAAGTAAACAAAAATGATTTCACCGCAAAGGCTTTAATCAATTTTTTAATAAGATGTAAATTTTATTTTAGAAACGGAAGTGCCTCCCTGAATTCATCCGTTCCGGCCCGGGTCAGCAGTTCATATATAATCATTTCAGTTGATGTAATGGTCGCGCCGGAACGATCCATCCGGGTTAGTGCAATTTCCCAATTATGATGAACCCTGGAAGAAATCGCGTCGCTCACCGCGTGAACAAGATACCTGGGTAATGCATCCAGCGCGGTCTGAGTCACACAGACATGAGATTCAATCCCTGCAAGAAGTAAAGTATTTCTATTTAATCGATTCAGTTCATTGACGAATTCATCACACCCAAAACAGCTGAAAGTGACTTTTGTAATCGGGTTGTAATCATCCAGAACCGATTTTATTTCGTCAATGGTCCCGCCAAGTTTTTCCTGCTCGGTAAGGATAATCGGAAGACCGATTATCCTGGCCGCCTTTATGAGTTTAATCACATTATCGATTACTTTTTGTACTTCCGAAATGACCGGAACCAGTTTTTCCTGAACATCGATGATGACCAGCGCGCAGTCTTCTCTTTTTACAAGATTTGAATCGGATGGTTCGACTATACTCATTTATATTGTCCTCCCTGTAGTTAGAAATTATCTGTTAACATAAAGATCATCACAGTTCAAGCAGTTGGGAGGTATCTCCCCTTTTAATCCAGCCAATAGATTTTCAGCAGCCATTCGAGCCATTTTTGCACGTGTTTCAACAGTAGCACTGCCCACATGGGGAAGCAATATCACATTATCAAGATCCGCCAATCCGGGAACAAACTCCGGTTCTTTTTCATAAACATCCAGACCCGCTCCGGCAATCTGACCGTTTTTAAGTGCTTCATAAAGAGCGGTTTCGTTGACCACAGGTCCGCGAGCCGTATTGATCAGGTAAGCAGTCGGTTTCATCATCAATAGTTCTTTTTTACCAATCAGATGCCTGGTTTCCCTGAGAAGCGGTACGTGTATGGATACAAAATCAGATTCTTTTAGCAGGGTTTCAAAAGCAGTAAAATCAGCGTTCGGAATTCCTTTATTGGATTCTTCCGGCCTTGTCCGTGTATGATAGATCACCTTCATATCAAACCCGGCAGCTCTTTTAGCCACCGCTTTTCCGATACGCCCAAACCCGACAATACCCAGTACTTTACCTGTAATTTCCCGGCCAAGGAAATGCTGGGGCGCCCAGAACTGAAATTGGCCGGACCTTGTTTTTTTATCACCTTCAATGATACGTCTGCCTGTGGCCAGTATTAAGGTAAAGGCCAGATCAGCGGTAGTTTCTGTCAGTACACCCGGGGTATTACTGACCATAATCCCTTTTTGACCGGCTGCCGCAATATCAATATTATTGAAGCCCACCCCATAATTGGCAATCATTTTTAAATGCCGGGTCTCATTTATAAGCTCCCTGTCAATCTCATCTGTAATCATGCACAAAAGGCCATCCTTATTTTTAATACCCTCAATAAGACGTTCTCTGTCTAAGGGTCGATCATGGGGATTGATTTCAATCTCATGCTCTCTCTCAATTAACGCCTGTACCTCGGCCGGTAATCGACCGGTTATCAGAACCTTCATATTTCCTCCATGTCGCAGGAGCCGATGTGTCTGCCCATATTTTCAGATCCCGTCGGGGCAGGTTCTAAACCTGCCATTTAATAATGACAAAGCGAAGCATATTCCTCTGCTGTTATTCTTTGCTCTGCGCTCTCTGCTCCGAATCCCTGTTCCATGCAATAATCAATAACATAAAAAGTGGAAATTGATCAAATATATTAGATGTGGTTTCAAAACCGTATTGATTTTTCATCAAAGCTTGCAAAATTCTATTGGCATAGTATAATCAATTTCATGAATAAAATCTTAACATACACCTGCATGCATTTGCTAACGAACAGAGGAAAAGATGGCCGAGGAATCAGAATCTCATAGTTCCATTCATAGGGCTGAAAGCCCGGAATTTTTAACAAAAACAAGTTTTAATGATTTTAACCTGCCTTATGAAATCCTGTCAGGTATCTATGACGCGGGTTTTGAATATTGTACGCCGATCCAGGCTCAAACCCTGCCTCCTTCCCTGGAAGGAAAAGACATCGCCGGACAGGCACAAACCGGCACCGGGAAAACAGCCGCTTTTCTTGTGACTGTATTTACAAAACTTTTATCTTCCCCAAATCAGAACACAAAAACACCTTCCGCCCTGATTGTTGCACCCACACGCGAACTGGCTTCTCAGATTTATGAAGAAGCCTTGATGATCGGCCGTCACACCAAGCTAAGGATGGTTCAAATTGTCGGTGGCATCGACTACCAAAAGCAGGCCGATTTACTCCGTAAGGGCACGGATATTGTGATCTGCACTCCCGGGCGTATCATCGATTATTTTAAACAGGGAGTTTTTAAACCGTCCGACATTAATATTGTGGTCATCGATGAAGCAGACAGGCTTCTTGACATGGGATTCGCTAAGGACATGCGATTCATATTAAGCAAACTCCCTTCGTTTGATCAGCGTCAATCCATGCTGTTCTCCGCGACCCTTTCACACAGGGTACTGGAGCTGACATATGAATATATGAACCTGCCTGAATTTATCTCCATCACACCCCAGGAAGTGGCCGTGGAAAGAATCGACCAGGTGCTCTTTCATGTGGGCTCTGATAAGAAACTGGAACTGCTCCTGGGACTATTAAAAAAAGAAAAATGGAGCCGCATTCTTATTTTTGTGAACACAAAAGCCGGTGTGGAATGGCTGACCTTAAAGCTTAAGGGAAACGGCTGGCCGGCAGAAGGAATCACCGGCGATTTACCGCAAAAAAAACGTTTTAAATTAATGGAAAACTACAAAAACAGCAAAATTAAAATCTTGATCGCAACCGATGTGGCATCCCGGGGAATCCATGTTGAAGATATCAGCCACGTAATTAACTATGACCTTCCCCAGGATGCAGAAAATTATATCCATCGAATCGGTCGTACTGCCCGCGCCGGAAAAGACGGAAAGGCATTTGCATTCGCCTGTGAAAGATATGTATTTCACCTGGAAGATCTTGAAAAAATGCTGGGATATAAAATTCCGGTAGAGTGGCCCGCAGATTCCGATTATATTGAAGACAAATGCAGGCGTGTTGAAATTAAGAGAAAAACCAGAAAGAAAAAACCCCCGGGAAAAAACCATAGAAAACAGAATAACAACTGGAAAAAACCTGCTCGTAAAAGTTGGAGCCAGACCCATATAGGCGCCTTCTTTGGATTTCCCCCGCCGGAATCCAATAAACATAAACAAGCAAAATAGATACTAAAAAGATAGGGTTCAAGGGATAGAAAACGATTACGATACCGGCCCCGAATTCCGAATTGTCTTCTTAGACGGTTTCGTAATCCGCCGTAGGCGGACCAACTTCTGCGTTGTGCTGCATTTCGCAATCATTCAACTCCCCTGTTAAATAAAAAGACAGATTTAACAGGACGGGTCCGATAAGTACGCTTCATGATTACGAAATTTGCACGCCTTGAATTTGGTCCGCCTACGGCGGATTACGAAACCGTCTCATTCGGACTTTTTACGAGACCATCTTCTTTATCATTCGAATACTCAATAATATTATAATATTCCACTTGATAAACCACTTCATTTTATTTAAATTGCATATCATGGGTTATATCTTTGACTTTAAAGATGCCAAATCATATGAGCAGTGGTTCAAAGACCCGCGGAACAGGTTTACCTCTGAGCTAGAGACCAGATTGATGCTCGACATGCTCAGACCCTACAGAGGAGAAACACTGCTCGATATTGGTTGCGGCATCGGTGAAAGCCTCAAGCCGTTCCTTAAAGCGGGCCTTTTAGTAACAGGTCTCGATCCATCCCCGTATATGCTTGATATCACGTCAAAAAACCTTGGAAACCGAGTGGAACTTTATCGCGGTTTTGCGGAAGATCTCCCTTTTGAAGACAATTCATTTAATTATGCCTGCCTTGTGACCACACTTGAATTCACAGAAAATCCGGAAAAATCCCTCGAAGAAGCATGCCGGGTCGCAAAAGACAAAATCTTCATCGGTGTCCTGAATAAATACGCGATTAAGGGGCTCCAGCGAAGACTAAAAGGAATGTTTGCAAAATCCATTTTTAATCACGCGCGGTTCTTCAGTGTCTGGGATATTAAAAACAATATCCGGAAAATTATGGGGCAAATACCGATCACGTGGCGAACCGTATGTCAGTTTCCCGGTAACCAGGGAAACTTTACAAGAAATCTGGAACAATCCAGTATTATCCAAAGATTTCCATTCGGGGCGTTTGTGGGTATGGCTGTAACACTGGTCCCCAGATTCAGAACCAGACCCCTCGCGATAAAATACAGGGCAAAACAGAAAACCGGTATTGTTCCCGGATAAAAAAACGGTTTTATAGAGGTTAAGCGATGAAAGCATTTCTATACGATTCCCTGGAAGCAAACAAGGTTCAATGCAGTCTCTGCAATCATCGATGTGTCATAAAGCCCGGCCGCCGGGGAAAATGCAATGTACGGGAAAATGCGGATGGGCAACTCAACTCTCTTGTATATGGTAAATTGATCGCGCAGCATATTGACCCCATTGAAAAGAAACCCTTATTTCATTTTATGCCGGGCAGCCTGTCTTATTCCATAGCGACCGTGGGATGCAACTTCAAATGCCAATTTTGCCAGAACGCAGACATCGCGCAGATGCCCTCGGACAATAACGGCATGATCATGGGTAATGCATCGACGCCTGAAAATGTGGTTAATGATGCTTTAAGAGGAAGCTGCCAAAGCATTTCATACACCTATACGGAACCGACCGTCTATTTTGAGTTTGCTTTTGACACGGCAAAAATCGCGAAAGAAAAGGGGCTTCGTAATGTTTTTGTTACAAATGGGTATATGACGCCTGAAGCGATTCATATGATCAGTCCGTTTCTCGATGCCGCAAACGTGGATCTCAAAGCGTTCACTGATGAATACTATAAAAAATATTGCGGAACCAGATTAGAACCTGTTAAAACAGCCTTAAAAGAAATGAAAAAAAAAGGTATATTCGTTGAGGTCACCACCCTGATCATCCCCGGATTGAATGATGATAAAACCGAACTTAAAAACCTGGCCGGCTTCCTGGTCTCCGCTCTTGGCCCTGAAACCCCATGGCATATCAGCCGGTTCCACCCCACTTATAAACTGACCGATCATCCGCCCACACCGCTGGATACATTGATCATGGCCCGTAAAATCGGAATTGATGCCGGTTTAAGATATGTATACACCGGCAATGTACCGGGTGAAGAAAGTGAAAGCACATTTTGTTACAACTGTGGAAAAGTACTGATCGAACGCTGGGGATTCCTGGTAAGAAAAAACCGTATTGAGAATGGGACGTGCAAATTCTGCGGTTCAAAAATCGATGGTGTGGATTTGTAAGCCCCGTTCAGAGATCGAACGAACTCGTTTATTACATTGGAGGATAACCTCAATAAAAAGAATCATCTGCCATGACATGTTCAATGGTAGACACGATCTCATCCACATCATCAGGAAAAACTTCGGCAAACCATACCTTCTGAGGGTAAATCATCACATTGGAACCCTTGGCGCAAAGCCCCATACATCCTGATGTGGAAATCCTGACCTTTCCTTTCCAGCCTTTCTCGTTTACCGCGTCCTTCAATTTAGATTTAATAAGCTGGCTGTTATTGTCTGCACACGATTTCCTTTCTCCGCCACGATCATTGGTACAAACAAAAACATGAGCGGCGTAGGGTGATTCGTTTTGTTTTGGCATTATAAAATTCCTTCTTAATATTATTGGATCATCTTCAAGTTAGTTGAAGATGATCCAAAATACCCTTGTCAAAAGCGAATTT
>JAUVGT010000179.1 GCA_030593645.1 Deltaproteobacteria bacterium | reverse complement strand
GTCACTGACGACCCAAGAATCCAGTATGCAGAAGCCGCAAAAAGCGAGGGGATCGCGTCCATTCTATCGGTACCGATTTATGTCCGAGGCCAGATAATCGGCGCCATGCGGGTTTACACCTCTGAACACTGGGATTTTACGCTGGAAGACGTCAATTTTGTTCAGGCCCTGGGGCAGATCGCAGGGATACTGATCGACTTGAGTAGGCTTATCCAGGGGCAGCAGGAGTACATCGAGGTCCTTACTACCATGAAAGAAGCTAGGGACATGTAAGAAATTTGCATAGTTCCTTCGCTTAGATAATCATACACCATAAGAGTCAGATTTTCTCCCTGGAAGGTTTCGGGTCGCCCAATAGCTTTAAAGTTTTCATCAAACATATAAAAATATTGGTGCAAACAAATTATTCAATTCACCAAAAAACAATCCAAATGTGAAATTTAATGGAACAAATATTGATATAGTTTTGAGAATATGTAACCATCGATTATCCCATACAACATTTAAAAGGAGGAATCAGCATGAAACATTTTGTATTGATATTATCCATTGTATTGTTTGTTGGTTTGATCAATGTTTATGATGGAAACACGGCTTCAAAGAAAAGTCGGGATTTGGCTGTTCTGTCTTCCCGAGGGAATATCAGTGAATTGACCCAGGAGCAAGTCACAGCCAGGGAAAATGTGGGTAAGTACATGGATCGATATTTAATTGCTGGTTTAAAGAAGCAGCGATTTAATGCCATATTGCTCAACAATAAAGAAGATTGGACTGGAACTGGATATTTTCTTCAGGTGACAATCATCGGTCTGAAAGAAGTTTCAAAAAAAGCAAGATTCTGGGGCGGCATGATTGCCGGCACGAACGTACTGACTTTACACTATGATCTACTCGATTCAAAGGGTAAGAGTCTCTTGTCTTGGGATGATAAAAGCGGCTCCACCAAGTCCAGCAGACATTGTGCACAAGCTCTTAATAAAAATGCGATCAAGAAGATTACTTCATATTTTAAGGAGAATTAATCGTTTCTTTATTCATTTAGAAAATATGCGTAAAACTCAGGGACGGTGTTAACAAATTGTACTTATTTTTGAATTAAGACAAAAACATAGGGGTCGCGTCTTCACTCTTGACAGATGAAAAATAAACATCAAAAACTTCTTTCCTGGTACAAAACAAAAGGTTG
Source organism: Deltaproteobacteria bacterium (assembly GCA_030593645.1). Lineage (GTDB taxonomy): Bacteria > Desulfobacterota > Desulfobacteria > Desulfobacterales > JAUVGT01 > JAUVGT01. Next base: position 8,444 of record JAUVGT010000179.1, on the reverse strand, counting down.
TACTCTCAACTTAAAGATAAGTTTAGACACCGAGGGACTCTGGAACAGTCGTTTATGAGTTGGGAGTTGGAGACATCATATATTCCCCTTGTCAGGCACAAAGTATGTATTTTTATTATTAAACATTTCTAAAAAATAGAATTAAATATGCTTTAAATTCACTCTACCCCTGATCCCTACGGTAAGCTCATTTAAAACTTTACGTTTAACCGGAATACCCCCAAGGTGCAAAGAAAAGATAAAGATCTCCAAAAAAGCTCTTAAAGCTTATAAACGATTTTAATCACATTATCATATTTTACTTATTTGACTTGATTTTCTAAAGCATTTATATATAATATGGGTTGATTATCTTAATTCGGAGGGTTTTCTATGGAACGATCAGCTGAAATACAACTGGAAAACTGGAAAAATTCTTCGCGGCGCAAACCATTGATTGTCAGGGGCGCGAGGCAGGTTGGAAAGACCTGGTTGGTGGATTATTTTGCAGAGCAGCAGTTTGACAGTTATGTGAAAATTGATTTGGAAAAACGCCGCGATATGCACATCTACTTTGGTGAGAACCTCGAACCACAGAACATCCTCAAACACCTTGAACTCGAAATGGGTCGAATAATTCCGGGTCGAACCCTGCTGTTTTTCGATGAAATACAAGCCTGTCCACGCGCAATCATGGCTTTAAGATATTTTTATGAGCAAATGCCTGAGCTTCATGTTATCGGAGCCGGCTCCCTTCTGGAATTTGCCTTTGGTGATATTTCCATTCCTGTTGGACGGATACAATATTTGCCTCTGCATCCCATGACATTTTATGAATATCTTGTGGCTATCGGTAAAAAAACCATGGCCGATTACACACTTGAACATCCCTTAGAAGTAGATAATCTGATTCAGCAGAAAATTTTATCCGAGTTACGCAGTTACTTTTTCATTGGAGGAATGCCAGAGTGTATTAAAGTATATCGTGATACCGGTTCAATGGTTGAAGCATTCCATGTTCAATCGGAAATTCTCGACTCTTATCGCGAAGATTTTTCAAAATATTCACCGCAGGTAGACACGCTCTGTCTTGATACCGTTTTCCTGAATGCTGCCAGGCAGGTAGGTGAACAAATTAAATACACCCGCCTGAATGAACACCATACAGGTCCGACCAACCGTAAAGCCTTTGAACTGTTGACAAAGGCGAGGATCATTCACAAAATTCCGTCATGTGACCCTTCTGGTTTGCCCTTGGGCGCGACAGCAAACCCTAAAAAATTTAAAACAGCGATGCTGGATATAGGCTTGTTTCAGCGATTATGTCAGGTGCCGGTAGAATTGGAGTTGAAGCAGGAAAGCCTGCTGTCCATGTACAGGGGCAAACTCGCAGAACAATTTGTCGCACAGGAACTGGCAGCCTGGCATAGTTCCAAGATATATTATTGGTCGCGCAGCACCCGTGGCAGTAATGCTGAAGTCGATTATCTTGTGGTAGGTAAGGGTGAAATTTACCCGGTTGAAGTTAAATCCGGTAAAGGCGGGAGTTTACGCAGTATTCATCTCATGCTTGAAAAATATCCCAATTGCCCACAGGGGCTAATACTTTATAATGATATATATAGTACAATTGAAAAACAAAAATTGACTTTTTTACCATTGTATTGTGCCGCAATCATAGGTGATAAACGCTCGACTATTGTATAAGGAAAAAATCTCCAGGGACAGGCGAATAAAAACCTTCATTATTCAACTAATGAGCATTGACAAAGACTTAGCCACACTCCATTATATATCAATTTCGGAGACAGGATAGGTAATATAGGTTAATTAAACAAAATACGATATAAACTTGCTTGTATCAAATTAGGATGAAATTGATCATGAATGATGAAGTGAATAGAATATTAATGCTTTCTGTTATGCCCGACCAGACTATTCTTCCGGAGTGGGAGAATTATAAAGGAAAGGTTCCGGAAGAGGCAATAGAAATTCTGAATTCTATTTACAGTGATTTTACTCATGATCAAAAAACCTGGTTGTTTTATCTCGGGTTTTATGGGCGGCATGGCGAACTGTCCCCCTCGATTGACTATTTTACAAGATTTTCCCAATTGTTTATCCATAAACTCAGCCGGATCTCAGAACTGGAAACTCTGCGGCATAATTCCGTTGTTGATATTTCCGATCAAGAGCTTGATCAGTTTACCGAAAGCCTACCAATGATCCCAGGGGCCGAATATGTGAATCGGGAGATGCTAAATAGTTTATGGGACAGACTTGGGACGATTTTTTCGGAACAGATCCAAAACTATGATGGGACCGTGGAATCATTTTTCCACACGCAGAATCCCCTGATTCACATTGCCGGTCGGGTCTTCTTTCATCTGGTGGAAAATAAGAGCAGTGACCGGCCTTTTGCATTTATGGCGACCTACTCGGTCGGGATGGGAAGAAACGGTAAACCAAAACACCTGCCCCTGAAACATGCCATAGAAGAGTATAGTGATGACCAGTTACTGAATCTTCTCTCAACGGTCTATCGTGCCGCTGAAAAAAGTGCACTGGTCTCTGACCTGATTGAAACCGGCGAGCTGTTTCATCCCCTGGCCTGGAATGCGAATGAGGCATTTTCTTTTTTGAAGGAGATTCCTTACTACGAGAAGTCCGGTGTATTATGCCGGATACCGGACTGGTGGAAACCTTCTTCAAAGGGGGCAGGGTTGAATATTTCATTTGGCGAAAACAAACCGTCATGTTTGGGTCTGGATGCACTGATAGATTTCAACGCAGATATCTTTCTGGGAGATATGGTAATTTCGGAAAAAGAAGCACGGCAGATGCTTGAGGAATCAGAGGGCCTTGCTTTTATCAAAAACAAATGGGTGGCGGTAGATCATGAAAAATTAAAACTGGTCATAGAAGTGTGTGATAAAATCAACCAGATGACAGGCGAAGGATTAACTCTTCGCGATGCCATGCGGCAGCAGATCAATCCTGAAAAAATGTTTGACGGGGCCTTGAAAAACCTCGGGAATATTGATCTGGGCATTTCGAACGGGAACTGGCTCAAGTCCGTTATTGAAAAGCTTAAACAGCCTGATCTGGTTAAAAACATAAAAACCGGTAAGGGATTTAAGGCCGATCTCCGGAAGTACCAGGAAAAGGGTTTAAACTGGCTTAATTATCTTGATTCGTTGAATTTCGGTGCTTGTCTGGCCGATGACATGGGTCTGGGCAAAACCATCCAGGTCCTTGCTTTTTTAAGTGTTCTCACGGAAAAGGAAAGATTACCCGCCAGTCTCCTGGTTGTTCCGGCCTCCCTGATATCAAACTGGATCAGCGAGATTAAAAAATTCTATCCCAGTCTGAAAGTATATATTGCCCATCCAGGTTTTATATTACCCAACAGCGAGAAAAAAACAAAATCTACAACTCAAAAGGTCACGATCCATAAGAACGAAAAAGAGTTAAATCTATTTGATCTTGTGATTACAAGTTATGCCCTTACCCAGCGATATGAATGGCTTGGTGAATACAGATGGAATTACCTGATACTGGATGAAGCACAGGCGATCAAGAACCCGGGTACCAGGCAGACACGGGCCGTGAAAAAACTAAAAGCCAGGAACAGGATTGTCATGACCGGAACACCGGTGGAAAACAGGATTTCTGACTTGTGGTCTCTTTTTGACTTTTTAAATCCGGGTCTTCTGGGGAATAAAAAAGAGTTTGGTACATTTACGAAAAAACTGAAAAACAATCCGGAAGGATATACCCGCTTAAGAAAGATCGTATCGCCATATATTCTTCGCCGGCTCAAAACTGATAAAACAGTAATCACGGACCTTCCGGATAAAGTAGAGATGAAAAGCTTCGCGGATTTAAGTAAAAAACAGATCGTGCTTTATCAGAAATCTGTGATAGATCTTGAAAAACGAATTGCGGAGTCCGAAGGTATTCAACGAAAAGGCCTGGTTTTGTCCTCGATAATGAAATTCAAGCAGCTTTGCAATCACCCGGATCAGCTAACAGGTACCGGAGGATACAAAGAATCTGAGAGCGGAAAGTTTCAAAGGCTGCGTCAGATTTGTGAAACCATTTATGAAAAAAGGGAACGGGTTCTTGTGTTTACCCAGTTCAAGGAAATGACCGAACCGATAAGATTTTTTCTTGAAACTATTTTCAATCACAAAGGGCTTGTGCTTCATGGCAGTGTAGCTGTTGGAAAAAGAAAAAAAATTATTGAAACCTTTCAAGATAAAAACTATTGTCCATTTATGGTGCTTTCCCTTAAAGCCGGAGGAGTAGGGCTCAATCTTACAAAAGCCAATCACGTGATTCATTTTGATCGGTGGTGGAATCCGGCTGTTGAGAACCAGGCCACAGATCGGGTTTTTCGAATCGGCCAGGACAAAAAGGTCATCGTTCATAAGTTTATTACTCGAGGCACTATTGAAGAAAAAATCGATGCAATGATAGAAGAGAAAAAAGAATTGGCCGACCAGGTGGTCTCACATTCCGCTGGGACCCTGATCACGGAAATGGACAACAGCCGGTTAATGAATTTGTTCAGGTTAACTTTATAGGAGTATCAATGAGTTATTACAGATTTCCGAAATACGTATCTGTGGGTGAAAGAAAAGCCAAAGCAGAAAAAAAAATAAAACAGCTGAAAAAGAAAAAACCGGATATTCAACCTGTTACCATAGAAGGTCAGGCCCTGGTAAAAACATGGTGGGGCAAAGAATGGAATAACAACCTTGAGCGTTACGCTGATTACAGCAATCGAATCGGTCGCGGAAGAAGCTATGTCCGTCACAGCGCAGTACTTGATCTGAAGATAAAAGCCGGAAAGGTTGAGTCGCTGGTTCAGGGATCACGTTCAAAACCCTATTCTGTTTTAATTAACATTAAACCGATTCCCAAAAAAAATTGGACCGCCATAAAACAAAGCTGCAAAGGCAGGCTGGATAGTTTTAAGAAACTGATTGCCGGCAATTTTCCCAAAAAACTGGGCTCAATATTTACTCAGGAAAAAACCGGGCTGTTTCCGATTCCCAAAGAAATTGAGTTCAATTGTTCATGCCCTGACTGGGCATATATGTGTAAGCACGTTGCCGCCACGCTTTATGGAATTGGTGCAAGACTTGATAAAGATCCGGGTCTCTTTTTTGTCCTGCGAAAGGCAAACATCAATGACCTTATTACGGAAACACTGAAAGAGAGCAAAAATGACCTTCTTTCGAAAGCTAAAAAGAAAACATCACGTGTCATTAAAGATGAGTCAACGCTTTCAGAGCTGTTTGGAGTGGATCTTGGAGAAGAAAAATCTTCTGGAAAACTAAAAAAAGATGTGCTGAAAAAACAGGTTTTTAAAAAGATTCCAAAAAATTCTAAGCAAACTAAAAAGAAAAACATAACCGCTGTCGGGACAATAGAACAAATATTCAGAAAACAGAAAAAAAGTATTTCAATAAACGAACTGATAAAAAAGTCGGGTATGGATGCAAAAAAAGTAAGAAATATTGTTTATCGCCTGAATCGCCTTGGGAAAATTGAAAACATATCCGGTGGTGTATACAAGAGAGTGATAAAATATCGACTCCGTTAAAGGGAACAAGCATTTAATTTTTTTATTATAGAACGAAAAATAATTTTTAGTCATATCGAATGGAAAGCTCGACTCCAACTTTTTCTATATTGACGACACGGGCCAAAGCGATTTTTGAATGCAGATCGGTATAGTGACAGGCGCGTACGCTTTCGGGATGAAGCCTACAGATTTGGGGGACATTCCATGATATTATGATTAACATAGATATGAGTATGTGATATGAAAAAACTATGGCAAGAAAAGCAAGAACAGATGCGCCGGGAGCGGTACATCATAAAATAGTCAGAGGAATAGAGCGCCGGAAGATATTTCGGAATGAAAAAGACCGGGATAACTTTTTTGGATCGTTTGGATAACATTATTGTCGAAACTAAAACACAATACTTTTCGTGCGTAAAACTCAGGGACGGTGTTGACAAATTGTACTTATTTTTGAATTATTATAAACGTATTATGAACAATTCCGTCTCCCCCCAAAAAAATATATTAAGATCATAATTGACAGTCTCGTAAAAAGTCCGAAATCGTCATGCCGAGCTTGATCCGGCATCCAGAACATATTGAAAAGACTGGATTCCCGCTTCCGCAGGAATGACAACAAAGAGGAATTGTCTGCTTTTAAAAAGGAGAGACATAATGAGGACAGACGAGTAGTGTAATTTGGCTGAGAAGCATGACTCCCATTAGAAATAAACAAACATTGAGGGTCACCCTTTTGTTTTCAGCTGTAGATGTTCATGCGTGACTCAAGTTTCTTTCGGATGGTACCGGTATACTTGATTGACTGCCCTGCAAGTTTTTTCATATCCACTTCGGTCATCTCCAGTTCATCTTCTACCGGATTTGATCCCCGAAAATAAAGTGTGTCCAGAATCGCTTTTTCCGGTTTCGCCATATAAAAGCCCTTGTGATATTCAAATCCGAAAAAACGGGGTGTCATTAAAAGTGATGGAAAAGGATTAAATCCATTTTTTCTGGATACCGGATCGGAGTCCGGTATGACGTGGTTCCTGTAACCATTCCGGGCCTGACCCGAATCCACAACTCCGGTTGTTATTTTTTTAACTCATCACTTTTAATTGCACCCCATTATTGAATCCCGGAGATGTCTGGATGTAGGAATCGATTGGGATGATGAATTACTGGTAAATAGATGTGATGAAATTATTGTTGATTCTGGCCCTCGTCTTACCCTCAAATCTTATTTATATATTTGAGGCAGATTTTTGAACGCCTGCGATTGCGCAATATAAAGGGAAAGAGTGAATCTTGTCTGTTTTTTGCGGTAAACCGCCATAATAACGGACGCCATATGGAGTTTGAGGATGATGTTTAAAAAACATCTGCATACTTTTCAATCTTCCCTCCTTGCCGCTTTTTACTTCCACAGGAATGATCTGGCCGTTATCAAAAACCAGGTAGTCAATTTCTGCGTTTGACGACCTCGCTTCACGGTGCCAATAATATAGCTGTGCCTTGATATCTTTACTTAAATTAGCAATGAACTCCTGGCCCACAAAAGCTTCAGCAATGATCCCCTTGTTAATAATCTGATCCAGCGGATTCAGTATCCATGGACTCATTTCAATATTTAAAATCGCCTGGGAAAGTGCGATATCAAAAAAGATTAATTTAAAGTGATCATATTTCACACCGGAACCGATGGGCACGCCCTGACCCGAGGAATGGTATATTTTGTGTATCACACCGGCCATACTTAAAAGGTCAATCGCGGGAGATAATTCTCTTTTTCGAAATGAACCCGATAAATTGGTAAATTTAAATTTCTTACTCATATGTGACGGCACTTCATTGAATAATTTATCAACATATTTGATTTGGTGCTTCTTTGCGTACTTTCCAAAATCCTGCCGATACGTTTCCGCGAGCCCTCTTAGAACCTTGAGACATTCATAATAGTCTTTTGTTTCTTCCCAACAATTTACAACTTCCGGTAAGCCGCCAATTGCGATGTATTCTCCCATTAGTTTCATTATTTGATTGTGCACGGCTTCATTAATACGCATTGTGGAAAAACAATCTTTAATTGCGGCTATATAATCACCATTCCCGCAGGCAGTAAGAAACTCGGAAAAAGAGAGTGGATACATATATAAAGTCGTAATTCTACCGACCGGTATACCTGTTTTCTCAATCTGAAATTCTAAAAGAGATCCGGCAGCGATCAGGTGAAGTTCAGGCATCATCTCATAAAAATACCTGAGCGATGTTAACGCCTCCGGTGCTTCTTGGATTTCATCAAAAAAAACCAACGTTTTCCCAGGTATTATTTTTTTTCTGGTCAGCAATGCCAAATCCCGAGTGATTCGATCCGGTTGAAGATCGGATTGAAAAATCGCTCTTGCATCTTTGAGCAGTTCAAAATTTATTTCAACGTAATGGTCAAAATTCTCTCCCAATTTTCTGACAATATAGGTCTTACCGACCTGGCGCGCTCCACGTATCAGAAGCGGTTTTCGCCTTTGATTAGTCCTCCATCTTTCCAGATCGTGCTGGATTATTCTTTTCATCTCGGCCTCTTTTGCTGTGTTCAAAAATCAAGGTTAATTATTCGTATCTCGGCGTATATACAAGTATATATTTCACAGATTTGTTTAAATATCAAGTCTATTTTGATCTTCAAGGGAATGACTGAGAAGGGATTTCAGAGTTTAGTTGCCGGTCACTCTTTCTTTTATTACCAATTCTGACGGTCTCGTAAAAAGTCCAACTTCTGCGTTGTGCTGCATTTCGCAATCATTCAACGTACTATAAGTACGCTTCATGATTACGAAATTTGCACGCCTTGAATTTGAACTTTTTACGAAACCGTCTAATTCGGACTTTT
>JAUVGT010000042.1 GCA_030593645.1 Deltaproteobacteria bacterium | reverse complement strand
GTCGACTTTAATTCACTTTTGAATAATGTTATCCTGTCAATATTGAATGTTAGTGTCACAAAATGACTTGATTCCTGTATTGCTTTTAATATTTTATTGGGATCGGATCTTCCCTTAATTCTTCCGATGGTCAAATGCGCCTTAAAAGCTCTGGTGTCACGGGAAAAACCCGAAACTTCCAGTCTTTCTTCAAGGGTTTTCTGCATTTCAATCAGTTTTCCGGTTTGTTCAGAAAGACCTGCCCAGATGACCCTTGGCCGTTTTATACCGGGAAAGACACCCATCCCTTTTGCTTTCAGCTTTATCGGAGAATATTCCCCGGCAGTTTCTCTAAGCGCGTTTCCAATTTTTTCTATGATTGCCGGATTTATTTCTCCTAAAAACTTTAACGTGATATGAATATTTTCAGGCCGAACCCATCTGGCATTGACTCCAAGATCCCGGATATCTTTCGTCAGCCGCCGAAGATCGGAAATAATAGTCTCCGGTAACTCAACCGCAATGAACGCCCGTATTAATTCAGTCATCATTTCCTTAACGGGGTAAATTAAAGTGGCCGGCCCCTATACTTGATTGAAGATTTTGAAACCATTTCCACATCCATTAATTCCTTACGGATTTTACATGCTTTATTTTTCCGGTGATATTATTCTTGATCCATGAAGCATCCCACCATTCCAGGGGATTCACAAATGTATTATGAATAAACATAGCAAAATGAAGGTGGTCACCGCCGACCAGACCTGTTTCACCGGTTCGGCCGATGATCTCTCCTTTTGATACACCCTGTTCGATGGCCACTTCAATTTTACTTAAATGTGAATAGATGCTCATTAACCCGAAACCATGATCAATCACAACAGTATTACCGTAGATATTTAACGGCTCCGCGAAAATAACCCTGCCTGCATTTGCCGCCGGTATCGGAGCATGTTTTACAGACGCCAGGTCCATGCCCAGATGGATCTGGTTGTCAATCACCCGGCCGTTATAGTTGTATTCACGGGATACTCCGAATGCCGCTTTGCCTGCCGCTTTCGGAAGCCTTAAAAAGGCTCCATTCCACAGCAGTTTCTTTTCAGTTTTTCCGCTGAGTTTTTCGAATATTTTCAAACTGTCAGCCCTTAACGTGTTGTTAGCAGTAACAAACTGTTCGACAAGAGGAGTATCTTTGTCAGCGTGTACACGGTTTTCAAGATCCGGCATTTTCCGGTTTAGAAATTCATCGGTTATCTTGATTGCTGCTTTTTTAAAACCCTTTTTCTTAATATACTTTGAAAATTTTTTCCCGGCTGTATTCCCAGCCTGGTCAGTCCCGCTAATGTATATTTTAGTACCGAGTTCCTGATCTGTTTTTAATGCAAAAAATGCCATGAATATATTCTTGTCTTCAAAAAATCCTGAATATCCCGGGAAAAAATTGTCTCCGACACAAACCCCGCTTTTCATGCATGGTTCGGACAGCCTGTATACTGCAAGACCAGCCCCGCCCTGCGCGATGTTATGAGATCTTGTAAGCACCTGGATAATCGGCGGTCGTGTATCTATGATCACATCCTTTTCAATGTAATTGAGATTTCCATGAAACCATCTGCGCCATGAACAATCCCTTACAGCAAGACGCAATATCGCCTGCCCCTCACCGATCCCCAGTTTTTTCGGTTCTATTTTTACTAATATTGATATTTCATGAAGATTTTGTTCGTCATCTTTAACCTCAGAAAAGTCCTTTTGATAAAGCACAACTTCCTTGTTTCGTTTTACCAGTCCAACCCAAACTTTTCTCACACCACTTTTCCGGTCGGATATGATTAGCGGCAGTTCATAAAATGCGCCTATCTTTGAGTTAGACCACTCAAATTCTACAGTCGGCTTCTCATTTTCAAATCTCTGCCTGATCCAGAAAAATGAAATGATAATTATGAGAATTACAGTGACATAGATGAACCATCGCAGCGGATTTTTGTTTTGATTATTCAACAGGTTATTCCTCTGTTTTACCATTTTACTGAATTGAATTAAATATCAGTTAAAAATTTGATAATCAAGGCAAAGTTTTTCGTTTCTTGACTTTTAAATATGCTCGGGATAGACTCTGCGCAAGTTTATACTCAACACCTCGACTTTAGTGTGGTTCCTACGGTTAAAATCATAATCCCGTCCTGAACTTGAACCTCATTGTCGAAACTCCCGTCTTCCGCGGGAAAAATTAAAAAATGTCTTTCAGGTATTCGTTTTGAATCATCTAATGTTGAGGTTCATAGCCGCAAATTATGAAACATAGTGTTAAAATAAATGATATTGTTCTTGGGGGGGATGCTCCCCTGGTTCTTATTGCCGGTCCCTGTGTCATCGAGGATTACGAAACGACCTTTGAAATCGCTTCATTTTTGAAAAACCTCACCACAGAACTTGATATCCCCTTTATCTTCAAAGCGTCTTATGATAAAGCCAATCGAACTTCTATTGAATCATTCAGGGGTCCGGGTCTTGATGACGGCCTTTTGATACTTGAAAAAATCAAAAATAAACTGGGCATCAATATACTCTCAGATGTACACCGCGCGGTTGAGATTAAACCGGCCGCGCGTATTCTTGATATCATTCAGGTCCCCGCATTTTTGTGCAGACAGACGGATTTTATCCTGGAAATTTCAAACACTAAAAAACCGATCAATATTAAAAAGGGCCAGTTCCTGGCTCCGTGGGATATTGCCAATGTTGTGGAAAAAGTCAGATCAACAGGAAATGAACAAATCGTTATCACTGAAAGAGGCGCGATGTTTGGGTATAATAATCTTGTTGCCGATTTCAGGAGTATAAAAATAATTCAGGATATGGGGAGACCGGTCATATTTGATGTCACCCACAGTATACAACTCCCAGGAGGGGCAGGCACTTCTTCGGGCGGACAGCGTGAATTCGCGCCGGTTCTTGCCCGGGCCGGTGTCGCAGCGGGTGCTGATGGAATTTTCATGGAAGTTCATAAGGATCCTGATAAAGCACTGTGCGACGGACCCAATTCCCTCATGCTTGACAGCCTGTATGATTTACTCTCACAGCTAAAGGCCATAAGAAAGATATTATAACATTTGATATAATCAGAAAAGAATGGTTAATTTAACAGAATTAAATGAAATATTGAAGCAAATAAAAATCCTGCTTCTTGATGTGGATGGTGTTCTGACCGACGGCAGTATCATTTACAATGATCAGGGCATTGAAACAAAGGTATTTAATGCCAAGGACGGGTTGGGGATTCAGCTCCTGATGGAAGCGGGAATTAAAGTCGGAATTGTAACCGGGCGACGCTCAGAAGTATTGGTGAATCGATGTAATGATCTTGGGATTAAATATTTATTCGATAATGTCAAAGATAAGGGAGCAATGCTGGAACTTATATCATCAAAAACAGGTATTGCACCTGAAAACACAGCCTTTATGGGTGATGATCTTATTGATCTGCCATTAATGATGAAGGTTGGATTTTCAGTTGCTGTTGCTGATGCGGCTGAACCCGTTAAAAGCAGAGCATCTTATATCTCTTCAGTCAAAGGCGGCCGGGGCGCAGTACGGGAGGTTTGTGAAATGATCCTGAAAGCACAGGGACTCTGGGAGAATATCCTAAAGCGATTTTCACGATGAAAAAAAATCAAAAATATTTCGGTAAATACAGACTGCTCTTTCTTTCGGCAGTCTTTATCACGGTAGGAATTACTGTCGCGCTTTATTACAATTCCCGAGGCACGATGAGCAAGTCCGAAGAGACGGAATTGACGGTATCCGAAGGTTCGTATCTGTCTATCGGTAAGCTTAAACAGACATTGATACAGGAAGGCAAGAAGGAATGGGTACTCGACGCGAACTCAGCTGATTACAACGCGGCGGAAAATAAAATATTCCTTACAGGTTTATCCATGGTCTTCTACATGAAAAACAATACGAAAGCGTTGATCACTGCAGATTCGGGAATTATGGATAATCAATCAAAAAATGCGGTTGTTTCCGGTAATGTTACGTTAAAATACGAAGATATCAGTGTTGCCGCCGATGAATTGCATTATCAACATGATAAGCGTCTGATATTCAGTCATGTACCGATAAAAATAACCGGAAGCTCGTACCGGCTGACATCAGATAAAATATCGATTGACCTGGAAACACGAAAGACCGTATTTGAAGGAAATGTGAATGGATTTTTCAGTGAGAATATTCCACTGTAAACATACCCTCCTCCTTCCAGTTATCGCTGCAGTACTGATTATAGGTATTATACCATTTCAGTCTATCAACGCGGATGACACGTCTCAGGTTCATAAAACCGCTGAAAATGCGAAAAAAATACATTTTTCCGCAAATCAATTGGTTTCTGACAGTCGGATCGGGCGGGTTGAGTTAAACGGCAATGTAAAGATAACTCAGGGTAAAACCATTATTAGTGCGGATACGGTTTTAATTTATTATAACAAAGAAATAATGCTTGAAAAAAATCGGGTTGATCCGGATAATGAAACCATTGAAAAAATTGTCGCAATAGGTAATGTTTACATCAGGTTTGATGATATTGTTGCAAATACACAGAAGGCAGTATATACTAAAATGAATCAGACTGTTATACTAACAGGCGACGGTTCAAAAATAAGCAAAGGTAAACATTCAATATCCGGCTCAACGATAACCTATTACATGGAAAAAAAACAAATAAAAATTGAGCGCGGCAAAGGTAAACAGATTAGAGCTATTATGTTTCCTGAGAAATAATATTACAGAAGTTGTTATCAAATAAATAATTAAAAAATGGCAAAACTCCGCTTAAAAAAATTGGGTAAACATTACGGTGGGCGAAAAGTGGTCGACTCTGTCAGCCTGGATGTTGAAAGCAATCAGGTAATCGGTCTTCTTGGGCCCAACGGCGCGGGAAAAACCACGACATTTTATATGACCATAGGAATGGTAAAACCAAACAGCGGGCAAATATTTCTTGATGATGAAGAAATCACTGATTACCCGATGTATTTGAGAGCAAGGAGAGGGGTTGGTTATCTCCCCCAGGAAACATCAATTTTCCGGAAACTGACTGTTCGGGAAAATATCATGGCAATTCTTGAAACCATGTCGATTTCAAAAACCGAGCAGAACGAACGTACTGATAAGCTTCTATTAGAACTCGGTATTGAAAAACTCGCCGATCAAAAAGCCATGTTACTTTCCGGTGGGGAAAAAAGACGGCTGGAAATTTCAAGAGCGCTTGCCACAAATCCGTCTTTTATATTGCTGGATGAACCTTTTGCGGGGATAGATCCGCTTGCAGTCATCGATATTAAGTCAATTATCGGACATCTTAAAAAACGCGGAATTGGTGTCCTGATTTCCGATCATAATGTCAGGGAAACCCTTGAATCCTGCGACAAAGCATTTATATTAAATGATGGGAAAGTGATTGAATCCGGCACCCCCGAACAAATAGCCGAAAGTAAACTCGCGCGCCGGATATATTTAGGAGACGAATTCAGGTTATAATATGGCTCTGGAACTACGACAACAGCTAAAACTGACACAGCAGTTAATCATGACGCCTCAGCTGCAAATGGCGATTAAGTTACTGCAGCTTTCCAGGCTTGAGTTGATGGAAACAATTCAGCAGGAACTCGAAGAAAACCCGGCGCTTGAAGAACAGCTTGATACCGCGCCAGGTGAGACCCAGCCAGAATCAAATGAAACCGAGAAGGATGATTCCTCATCCACCAATGAAGTCACCATAGATGAAAAACTTCCGGATGATATAGACTGGAGCAACTACCTTGATGAATATAGTTCACCCGGAAGAATCAATTTTGAAAGAGAACACAAAGAAAGGCCTAAATTTGACTCATTTATCGCGGCCAAGGAAACCCTGGACAAACATCTGCTTTGGCAGCTTCTGATGACATCCCCCAGTCGTGAGGAGAAAAAAATCGGAAGCATTATTATCGGAAACCTCAACCCGGACGGGTACCTTGACTTATCCATTGAAGAGCTTACTCATATGAGTGACTCAACACCCGAAAAAGTCTCCGAGCTCTTGACAGTCATGCAAACCTTTGATCCCATCGGTGTATGTGCAAGGGATTTGAGGGAAAGTCTCCTCCAGCAGGTTAGGCACCTGGGTATCGATAATACAATTGTGGCTGAAATCATTGAAAACCATCTGGGTGATCTGGAAAAAAAGAAATATAAAGTCATTTGCAGGGCTTTAAAGATCAGTATGGATGATGTGATTACAGCCGTTAATATCATCAAAGGGCTGGAGCCAAGACCGGGAAGAGAATTCTCAGATGAAAATCCTCAGTATATTACTCCTGACATATATGTCTATAAAATCGAGGATGAACTTGTAATTGTTCTGAATGATGACGGGATGCCCAAGCTCCGCGTGAACTCGTTTTATAAAAAATCGATTACAAAAGGTGAAAAAATATCCAGTGAAGCCCAGGATTATATCCATACTAAACTCCGTTCCGCGGCATGGCTGATTAAGAGTATTCACCAGCGGCAAAAAACCATATACAAGGTCATGGAAAGTATCCTGAGATTCCAGAATGAATTTTTTGAAAAAGGGATTACGCATTTAAGACCGATGGTATTAAGGGATGTCGCCCAGGATATCGGTATGCATGAATCAACGATCAGCAGAGTTACAACAAATAAATATGCCTATACTCCCCAGGGTATTTTTGAATTGAAGTTTTTTTTCAACAGTTCGATTCAACGGCTTTACGGCGGAGCAATCGCTTCGGCCAGTGTACAGGAAAAAATAAAGCGGATTATTGCCGGCGAAAATCCAAAAAAACCGTATAGTGACGATAAAATATCAAAAATGTTAATGGAATCACATATAAATATTGCACGCAGGACAGTGGCAAAATACAGGGAAGTGTTAAAAGTACTGCCGTCCAATAAACGTAAACAAATATAAGGAGTCTAAAATATGCAAACATCTGTAACATTTAAGAATCTGGATCCTTCAGACAATCTGAAATCATATGTAAAAGATAAACTTGACCGGTTCGACAAGTTCCTTGACAACCCGGCGGAAGCAAACGTTGTCCTGGCTGTGGAAAAATTCCGTCATATTGCCGAAATCAACATTATGGGCGACAGACTCACTATCAACAGTAAAGAAGAACTCAATGACATGTACTCCGCCATTGACATGGCACTGGATAAAATAGAAAAGCAGATAAAAAAAAGTAAAGAAAAAATCAGGGAACGAAGGAGCGGATCAACAGCCAAGGAAATTCATCTGAATGAGCTGGGAACTTCACGCCCGGATGATGACATGGAAAGACAGGTAAAGGTTAAAAATATCGATTATAAACCAATGGATGTTGATGAAGCCATCATGCAGATGGGTCTGGTCAAAGATAATTTCCTGGTATTTACCAATGCCCGAACAGATATAATTAATGTGCTCTACCGTCGCAGGGATGGACATTATGGATTGATTCAGCCCAGCAATTGAAATTTTCAGTTTACCTGATTAAAGAATTTGAAACCACTTTATTAATATTCGTATTTCAGTAAAAGTTATGATTGGTAGTGTATAATGAAAATTCTCGATGTTCTGCCGAGAGAGACGATACTCGGCGATTTGAAATCACAAGACAAAAAGGGAATTATAGAAGAGTTGGTAAACCCGGTTTCCCGAATCGCCGGGATAAATAATGAAGATCTGGTGCAAGTCCTTATGGAAAGAGAACGGTTGGGGAGTACCGGAATTGGAGGCGGCATCGGTATCCCCCATGGAAAGCTGAAAGATATTGATAACCTGATTCTCGGCTTTGGATTAAGCCGTAAAGGAGTCGATTTCGAATCTCTGGACAATAAACCGACCCATATATTTTTTTTATTGATTACGCCGGAAAATTCAACAGGATTACACCTGAAGCTGCTTGCCAGGATTTCGAAAATACTGAAGCATGAACTTTTTAAGGAAAGATTATTAAACGCGGCGGACAGCGATGAAATATATTCCATTATCGGTGAAGAGGATGAGGAGTTTTAGGTGATAGTTATGAGTTTTAAGTTTTGAGTGTTGAATTAAAGGATAAAATCGTTTTCAAATTCCGCCAACTTAAAACTCAAAACTATTAATTGAACACTCAATCGCGCAAGCGATTGCTATGGTCATTCCGGCTGAAAAAAAGTGAAAAACCTGAAATTTATCGTTATTACAGGGCTTTCGGGCTCGGGTAAGAGCTCCGCAGTCGCGGCCTTTGAGGACGCGGGGTTTTATTGCGTGGATAACATGCCTGTGGCTCTTTTACCAAAATTCCTTGAACTTCCCATTGAAAACCCTTCTGAAATCGCGGGACTTGCATTTGTGATGGACCTGCGAGAAAAAAATTTTCCTATAACATACCCGGAAATTTTCAGGGCTCTTAAAAAAAAGGGCTATAATTTTGAAATCCTTTATCTTGAAGCCGATGAAAAGGTATTGCTGCAGCGGTACAGTCAGACCCGCAGGCACCACCCGGTATCAAAAGGAAAAAATCTTCTGGACGGCATCCGGTCGGAAAAGAAAATGTTGAAGGATCTGAAAAAAAAGGCGGACAATGTTATAGATACATCTCATTATAATGTTCATCAACTTAAATCGATAATCCTCGAAATTGCAGAAAGAATCATTGAACCCGCCCCCATGCGCATCAGCATCCTCTCTTTCGGTTTTAAATACGGGCTTCCTCATGGTGCAGACCTGGTGATTGATGTTCGCTTCCTCGAAAACCCGTACTTTGTTCCGGAGTTAAAAGCATTTGACGGTGAAACTCCTGAAATTCAAAAATTCGTGTTGAAAAATAAGGAATCGCAACGATTTTTAAAAAAATATCGTGATCTGCTTGACTATTTAATCCCATTATATGAAAAAGAGGGCAAAGCATATCTGACCCTGGCGATTGGATGCACCGGTGGCCGTCACCGTTCGGTTGTTATCGCCCGGAACATATTTAATCATTTATATAAGCCGGGTATGCCGCTCGAAATTATCCACCGGGATATTGACAAGTAAGTATTTATCATTATTTTTAATTGGTTACCGAGTTATGAGAATCAAAAAATAGAAATATTTTTCCTGATCTTACACAGTCCCTGGACAATGATAAATAAACTATTGATTTTTTTGTAGGAATATATCAAATTCCGATTACTTATTCATGAATAGTCAAGACACCCATTCAAGGATATTGTGTGATAAAAATTTTTCGGATAATATCCGATTATTTAGATGTGGATTCAAACGGCCTGATTGATATAAAAACTGAAAGACGGGGAATTACATGATAGGTATTGTTATCGCTACACACAGTCATTTAGGTAACGCACTCATTGATGCGGCTGAATTTATTATCGGAAGTAAACCGGAGGATGTCGTACCTGTTACCATTGATTTGAACGAAAATGCGGAAAAACTGCGTGAAAAAATTGCTGAAGGGATTAAAAAGGTTCATCAGGATGATGGCGTCCTGATACTTACAGACATGTTCGGGGGAACCCCATCCAATTTAAGTTATTCTTTTCTTGAAGAGGGACGGATAGAAGTGTTGTCCGGGGTCAACCTCCCGATTCTGATTAAAGCCGTCAATTCCCGTGAAAAAATGGATCTTAATAAACTGGCGACAACCCTTGAAACCTTTGGACGGAAAAGCATTACCCTGGCAAGCGGTATTCTCAAAGGTAACAAGCGGGGTTGATGATTGCCTGAAAGATTCTTTTCAGATTTGACAGTATCTGATATTGAACCGATCCTGACCATTGAAAGAGAATCATTTAATCAGCCATGGAACCGATCAGCATTCGTTGCCGAACTTGCATACAGAAACGCTTTCAGCTATGTTTTAAAAATTAAAATAAATGGCAGAAAAAAGATAATCGCATATATTTGCTTCAGAGTGATTGCAGATGAAATGCATATCTTGAAAATAGCAGTACGACCCAAGTGTCGTTGTCAAAAGACCGGAACACGGCTTTTACGCAAGTGTTTAAAACTGGCCAGTGAGATGGGTGCGAAAAAGGCCTACCTTGAAGTCAGACCTTCAAACATTCCAGCCAGATCTTTATATGACACGTTTGGATTCCAGATAATCGGACTAAAACCAAAGTATTATTCAGATACAGGGGAAAATGCCCTTGTTTTAATGAAAGAGTTAAAGGAGGTAACATGAGTATCAAAATCGGTATCAATGGTTTTGGAAGAATTGGACGTATTGTATTTAGAGCCGCGTTAAACCATCCGGAAGTTGAAGTCGCCGCGATAAATGATCTAACAGATGCGGCGACCATGGCTCACCTGCTGAAATATGATTCAGTCCATGGCACCCTGGATAAAGAAGTCACTGCGAAAGAGGATGCGCTGGAAGTTGACGGTAAGGTTATCCCGATAACATCCATCAGGGAGCCTGAAAAACTGCGTTGGAAAGATTTTGATACTGAAATCATTATGGAATGTACCGGGATTTTTAGGGACAGGGACGGTGCGTCAAAACATCTTACCGCCGGTGCCCGTAAGGTTATTATATCAGCACCTGCAAAAGATCCTGATGCCACGATCGTTATGGGTGTGAATTCAAATAGTTATGATCCAAGGCAGCATAACATTATTTCAAATGCCTCCTGCACTACGAATTGCCTTGCACCCATTGCCAAAGTCCTTCTCGAAAATTTTGGTATCAAATGCGGACTGATGACAACCATACATTCCTATACCGGTGATCAGCGAATTCTCGATTTTCCGCACAAGGACCTCAGGCGGGCCAGGGCGGCAGCACTGTCAATGATTCCAACCACAACGGGTGCCGCCAGGGCGGTTGCGCTGGTGCTTCCCGAATTAGCGGGAAAACTGAATGGTCTGGCTGTCAGGGTACCCACGCCCAATGTATCCATTGTCGATCTTGTGGTAACGGTTGATAAATCGGGCGTTACTGTTTCCGATGTAAATAATGCCATGAAAAAAGCCTCGGAAGAATCCCTGGCAGGATACCTCGGTTTCAGTGAACTCCCGCTTGTATCAACGGATTATAATGGTTCAACTTTATCTTCAGTTGTTGATGGACCGACCACTTATGTTATTGATAATATGGTTAAAGTACTTTCATGGTATGACAATGAATCCGGTTACTCGAACCGGATGGTAGACCTCGCGGCCATGATCGGAAACCAGATGTAATAGGGTAACGGAGTGCCTTGTGAGCTAAAATGCCTAAAGTGCCTAAAGTTCCGGTATCGCTTCGCTCTATCTAATTAAAACACAGTTAGAATTCCATACAAGGCACTTTAGTTCACTTTAAGGCACTTATTTTTTGTGCCCTCTTAATATAACGGAGGATTTTAAAGTTTGAGTAAAAAGAAATCAAAAGACAAGCCGGTACACGATACTGAAAACCGGAAAGAGCCAACGGACATTCCAACCGATAAGTTTTATGTTTTTCCCCCGTGGCGTATGGATTCATCCTATCCATGGGAGATCTGGTCAATCGGATGGCTCGCCATATTCAAAGGGGTCTTGTGGCTTTCAACATCGCCGAATGCTCAGGATGGCACAATGCTAAATCTGATGGCATTGAAATTTGTGTTCTGCATGATACCATTCGTTCTCTTTGGACTCGGCGTCTGGAATTTTAAAAAATGGGCCGTATGGGGCCTGATCATATTGTGCGTTGCTGATTTATTATTTTTTATCGTATTTCATCCCCAGGCATCCCAATATGTTGCGGGTAAGCATTTCTGGATTCTATCCGGTCTGCTGCTTCTCTGCAACGGACCGATTGGTGACATTCTAATTCTCATTGGTGCCCCTGCCATGATAAAACTTGCAAATAAACAATATGTGCTGACCTGATCGTTCATAGGAGATAAAAACAATGGATACTCGCCAACCACTGATCGCAGGAAATTGGAAAATGTATAAAACCGGTCCGGAAGCCGTTGAAACAGCAAAACGGCTGCGAGACCTTGCTTCGGATGTCAAAACTACCGATATTATGATCGCCCCCACATTTACAGCCATTGCCCAGGTAGCGGACATATTAAAGGGCAGCAGCATTGCAACGGGAGCCCAGAATCTATATTGGGAAAAAGAAGGTGCCTACACCGGAGAAATATCCCCGAGTATGCTGATATCCGCAGGCTGCAGTTATGTCATTATCGGCCATTCAGAACGAAGACAGTTTTTTGGCGAAACCGATGAGAAAACCCAAAAAAAAGTAGATGCCGCTGTAAAAGAGGGTCTCAAGCCGATTTTATGTGTGGGTGAGTCCCTGGAGGAAAGAGAATCAGATAAAACGTTTTCTGTACTTGACAAACAGATTGAAATCGGGTTAAAAGACTTGTTTTCAGAAAACCTGAATAACCTGGTTATTGCATATGAGCCGATATGGGCCATTGGAACCGGTAAAACCGCATCCAAAGACCAGGCCCAGGACGTTCACAGGCATTTGCGATCCGGGATTGAAAAAAACTTTGGAAAAGATTTTTCTAAAGGAATAAGGATATTATACGGCGGGAGTGTAAAACCGGATAATATTTCAGAACTTATGGCAATGCCAGATATTGACGGCGCTCTGGTCGGCGGTGCCAGCCTGGATGCCGAAACGTTCAGTAAAATTGTTCATTTTTAATCGTGCCGTTTTGACATGGCATATGAATTACTGGAAAATGTTTTAAAACAACTTTAGACGGTTTCGTAAAAAGTCCAACTTCTGCGTTGTGCTACATTTCGCAATCATTCAACGTACTATAAGTACGCTTCATGATTACGAAATTTGCACGCCTTGAATTTGAACTTTTTACGAAACCATCACTTTTCAACGGAAATTTAATAAATATGACAACGTTAATCATCATTATTCATGTAAGTGTTGCTATTGCCCTGATTATGATCGTTCTGCTTCAGACAGGTAAGGGAGCGGACATGGGTGCTGCTTTTGGCGGAGGATCCAGTCAGACACTTTTCGGAAGTACGGGAGCATCAACTTTTTTAAGCAAAGCAACCACAGTTGTCGCCATTTTATTTATGATCACCTGCCTGGGACTCGCGTATATTTCGAGTCACCGGACCTCGGGGTCGATCATGTCTGAAGAGACAGCGCCAATTGAAGAAAAAGCCGGTCAGCCATCAGACAATCCCGTCGAACCGGGCAGTGCGCCAGCAAACACTGAATAGAAGTGGCTTCAAAACCTTCAATCAGATTCAAGTCCAAGGCGGATCGAAGATTTTAACCGCAGGAATATTTCTCATATTTCGAGGATTGAAATCTTGGCTCCAACACCGGAATTGGACCTGAGGGAAGATTTTGAAATCACTTCTAGAATTCTTCTTCACGTGCCGAAGTGGTGGAACTTGGTAGACACGCTATCTTGAGGGGGTAGTGGGCTACGCCCGTGCCGGTTCAAGTCCGGCCTTCGGCACCATTTATAATACAAAAAGGGTTGTATGTGTGTACAGCCCTTTTTTATTGGAAGGAAAACAATAACAATAGGAAATAAGCATAAGTTACCCTTTTTTCGTTATACTTAAATGGGCATCATATCACTGAGTGCTTCAATGTTTGCACGATAATTATTTCCTTCCTTTTTCATTAAACCCAATTCTATTAATTCGCGTAAATCCTTTAGAAGTGTTGGCTTTTTAACATTTGCATACTTTTGTGCCAGTTTGGGCGTTAATAAAACAATTTCTCCATGAGGCAATGATTTATCAATTGGCATTTCAAGCATAAGATCTCTCTTTCGCTTGAAAGCACCTCTTTTTGTATACTTAAGAGCATTAAAAGCTTCATATATATAATTGTGCCAAAATATTTTAAATTGGCCTTTTTGAATGATTCTAATATTTTCCTTTAGTCCATCCCTAAATCCTTGAACGGCGTATATTATAAATTCCGTTAAATCATTATTCTTTCGTGCCTTGTCGAGTTGTCTATAATATTCCGTTCGAGTTTCGTTATAAAAATTCGATAATATGTGTGATACGATACTCGGCAAGCCAGCACGTAATAAAATATAAAATTCAAGAAGCCGCCCCGTCCTCCCATTGCCATCTCCAAAAGGATGAATCCATTCAATATAAACATGAGTAACAATTGCTTGTATCACAGCAGCAGCAAAACTTTGACCATCTTGAAAATGGAACTCCATTGGTAACCATTTACATAAATTGCTAACTAAATCTTCTACATATCGATAGTCTGGCGCTACATATGTGCCAACAAACCTGCTATCTGTCCTAAATTTACCTGGAATTGCATCAAAATGTTCACCCAAATCTTTGCCAACCATCTGATGAATGTCTCTTATTAGTTCCGGTGTAATTATTCTAATTTTACCTTCAACAACTATTTCTCTAAATAATGTATTAAATGCGTCCATAATATTTCGCACTTCAATTTCCAAATATTCTTTGCTTGGTGGTAATTTCCACCCCTCTTGTATTCTTGCAACTTCCTCTTCACTCAATGTGTTTCCTTCAATGGCCGTAGTAGCTACCGCTCCTTTAATTAAGGAAACCTGAAGGAGTCGTTCTCTGTCTCTTGGTCTTAATGGAATATTCGATATGGTTTCTATTAATACATCACATTCTCCTAATTGGTACGATACCAAACTATTGATTTCCCATCGTTTTTTAAACTGTATGTGTTTATGGGTATCCATTTTTACCTCCATTTAGTTATTTTTAGATAACAAATAAAGGGTACCATTATTTACTTTATTGTCAATAAAATTAACAAATAGAGCCTGCCTTTTTTAACAAATTCCAATAATAGCAATAAAGATAAAAAACCAAAGATAAAAGCTGTGCGAATGACAGCCGGTTCTGCGAGAGCAAAAAAATATTCAGCGTCTTTTATCTCAAGAAAAGTACGATTTTCGCCTGTCCCCTGTTTTTTTTGTTAGTTATTTAAGGTCCCCTCCTTCCTCCCATAAATTATGGGAAGCTTTTCAGAATTTATGGGATGCCAGGAATAATTTCGTTCATCGGGGTGTGCCAAAATTTGGTAAAGGTGAGGAGATGGTCACTGAAGAAAAAATTAAATCTTGGATAAAAAATGCGAATAATATAATAGATGTTATAAAGGAAAAAATCCCAGAAGATTTAAAATGGCCTGAATTTAAAAATAAAATCAATCTGGAATTCACTCCAGGGACAATTAAACCGGGAAAAAGTAAATAATAGAAACCACCTGTCCCAGGAATTTTATAGCTATGACTAATAAATACATTAAAATAATAATTAATAATTCAATACAGTTTTATATCATCGTCATCTGTATATTGTATGGAATTTTTATTGGCTCAAATTTTGTTTTTCGATATTTAGTGGCAGACATTTATGATGAGCATTGGATCATTATCCTTGAATGTGCAGTATTTAGCTTTACCCTATTGCATATAAGTTCATCTTTTCTAGTTAGAAAAATATGTATTAGAAATAATATCGATTCACGATATTATTTCCGATCAGCGATCTTAATTGTGTTAACATTATTTTTGATTTTGATTATTCATGATGAGCCACCTATAAAAAATAAGTATTCATGGAGAGATTTACCAGCACCAAGTAAAACAGCAAATAGTAGTTATGAACTGATGTATCGAACCCTCGAAAGTGAAGAGAATAAAACGATAAATTTGACGGATATCGATATTTGGGCTGCAATTGAAAATCCAGTAAAGCATGAAAAGAAAATTCTAAAAAAATGGATGGACATTCAATCCTCTCGGCAACTCATTGATGAGTTGGATACTTTTGAACGTATTGAAGATCTATCAACTATAGATAATGTGATCGATATCAGGTTAATGAATATAGTTTATATCACAAGAATATATGGAGCATATGCGGCGTTATTGGCCCAAAAAGGGAAATCAGAAGAAGCGGCTTACCACCTTATTAAAGTACATTCAATCATTAGAAAAGCGCTTCCATTTGCACGTTTTCTAATAAATAAGCTTTTATGGACAGCTGCCGTCAAGCAGAATATTAAAAATGCATATAGAATATCTAATACTACCGGATCGAATAACAATACCCTAAATATTTTGAAACAAGGATTTACGCCTTTAACCAATAAAGAAATATCTTATAGAACTGTATACATCAGCGAATTTGTATTTATAAAACATAATTCCAAATCAACCGATAATTTTGATGATTTCTTTAATGATTTATGCAGTTCTTATCATCTTTTAAATGATGTATGTTCCTCAACATTTCATCGTTTGTTTTTAAAAATTATTGCTCCAGTCATCATTCAAGATAATATTACGGCCAATGATACAATAAGAATATTCAATTATTTGATCGAAGGTGCAAGCATAAATCCTCCTAATTTTAATGAACTGGATAAATACCGTTCACAATTTTTCAAAAAGCCGGGATTACGAAATATAGGCGGGTGGGAATTAGGCAATAGTTTTATTGCGGATCTTGATAATTACGCAAAAGATATATCAAAGACTAAAGTCAAAAGCGATCTTTTGGCTATTTTTCTAAATGAGCGCACCGGGACAAAGCATAAAATTAAAGACTACTACTCTGGATCAGAATACCTTAAAACTGGTTTGCAGTATATTTATAAAAGTGCAGGGCCCGATGGACTGCCTGAAACAAAAGATGACATAAAATTATAGATGAGACAAATTTCACCTGTCCCCTCTTTTCTCTCTCTCGTCATTCCGGACGCGATCCGGAATCCAGCGGAATTACATCTGTCCCATTTGTTAATCATTTAACTGGGGGGTTACTAAAAAAAATAATAAAGTATGGCAATACCATACAAATGTATGCTATAAACATACATAATAATTGTTATGAATATTCTATCAGAAATCCTATCATCGAAGATACGAGCGGAAGTATTCCGGATACTGTTTGGAACGGTGGATCAGGAATTGTATGTCCGTGAAATTGAAAGACAGTCCGGGTATACAATTGGAACCGTTCAATCGGAGTTAAAAAAACTGCATCGTCTGAATCTTGTAATCAAACGCAAAGATGGAAATCGGCTGTATTACAAAGCAAACAAGGATCATCCAATATATCCGGACATTCACAATTTGGTATTGAAAACACACGGACTGGTCGACTTCTTTAAACAGGCTTTTCAACAATCCCCAGAAATAGTTGCTGCTTTTATCTTCGGTTCGATCGCCAAAGGTGAGGCAAAGGCCGACAGCGATGCGGATCTCCTGATTATCGGGAGTTTAAATTTGCGACAGGTCACTCGAATTCTGTCCGGATTATCTGAAAAAATTGGTAGAGAAATTAACCCCTT
>JAUVGT010000287.1 GCA_030593645.1 Deltaproteobacteria bacterium | reverse complement strand
AAACAACATCCTGAATATCAGTATCGAATATGGCAAGGCCGTTATCAAGAACCAGGATCTTCTGTGTGCCCTCACTTGATTTTTGAATATACAAATCCAGATCCCGTTCCCGCTGATGCGTATAAGCAGTCATCGAAAGAAGACGTTGCATGGTGTCTTTATCAATTCTATGATAGCCGTCTTCACGGGGCTTCAGAGACGAAATCACTTTCCTGGCCATCTTTTTTATTTCAATCTTCTTGATAAGGTTTTCTTTTAAAGACATATTGTCTCCTTTTACCTGTCACCGGTTATTAACGAGTTAATTGAACCGTTACCGTATTCTTTAATATCTGTTTTCACCCGAAGCGATTTTGATAACGACATTGATTCTCTATATATTTATATACAACCATTTATCGCTATTTGAAATATATATTTTCTTGACACAAAGGCATAATTATTATTCATTTAAAATGAATAGTTCTGAAAAGTATCATATTTTTATACATTTGAATATAACCTCTCCTGATTACCGGATAAAAACATAAAGAATATGGCTATTATGACTTCATTTATGTGGAAAAATTATTTCAGGCATACAACCAAGGAAAAAGAAATCACAACTGTTCTGAAAGAAAATATACTGTTTCAGGATCTGACAGGCAGACAGCTTAAATTTGTTTCAAAAATTGTTCATCTGCGAAAATATCACTCTTCGGAAATTATTTTTCGTCAGGGAGAAGCGGGTGTTGGAATGTACATCGTTGTTTCGGGGGCTGTCAGTATTAAACTGGAAGATTCATCTGCGGCACCTGGTTCCGAGAAGAATGAAATTGTTATCGTAAGTATGAGTCCCGGTGATTTTTTTGGTGAGCTCACGCTTGTGGAAGAGTCAGGAAAAAGAAGCGCTGCAGCCGTAGCGGATGAAGAGACTACTCTCATAGGCTTTTTCAAGCCTGATTTACTTAAAATCATCGAAAGAAATCCGACTACCGGGATTAAAATCTCATTGAGACTGGGTGAAGTCCTCGGGCGGCGTTTAAAGGAGACGAACGAAAGGGTTTCCAAGCTTGAAGAAAAACTGGAACGATACAGGCTGAAAAAATAATGCGGAAAATCGGAATTGTAAAAAAAGAACTCTATGTAAAATCCTTTGCTGTGATCAGCATACTTGCCTTGTTCCTCCTGATCGTCATCACGGTTGAAAATATTCTGGTATCCTTTGTGATGGCCTTTGTGATTAATTATATTCTGGCTCCTGTTGTCAATGCCGTGGAAAGAACGGGAGTGTCCAGAAAAATTACGGTTTCCGGTCTTTTTCTGATAATCACGGTGCTCTTTGGTATGGGGCTTTATGTTCTCTTCCCGATTCTGATTGAGCAATTGTCATCATTTCGTGATGAACTCCCAAAATTCGTGGAAGGAATAACGAAATTTATTGCAGCCACTGAACAGAAATTTAATTTTGCGTTATCCTCCTTTTACAAAATTGATGTAAGCAGCAAGGTGGCCTCCGGGCTTTCCGGTTTTTCCAACCGTATCTTCGAAGATCTTCCTGCTTTGATATCTTCCTCCATAGCGGTGCTGATACTTGCTCCATTTTTCGCGTTCTTCATGCTCCTTGACGGCCAAATGATCACAAAAAAACTTCTCAGCCTGGTACCAAACAATTTTTTCGAACTGGCATTAAATCTTCAACACCGGATGAACGCTCAGCTCGGTGACTTTATCCGTGCAAGACTTCTTGAAGCCGCAATTGTGGGCTTTGTTGTCTGGGCCGGGCTGGAGATTATTGACTTCCCATATGCCGCCCTTCTTGGGATTTTTGCCGGGCTGACTAACCTGATACCATATATCGGTCCGGTAATCGGCGCGATACCGGCGATTCTGATCGCTTTGATACACGGAATATCCGGTTTTGGCTTTTTAATCCTGATCATTGTTTATCTGATCGGACAATTGATTGATGCTTTTTTTATTATTCCCCTTGTTGTGGCAAAAATCGTAGACCTGCATCCGGTATTTGTGGTAATCACAATCATTATCGGTGCACAGGCCGGAGGTATTCTCGGAATGATTATTTCCATTCCGGTGGTGTGTATGTTGAAATTAACAGTACAAACAATATATGATCAGCTGGTTGAGTTTCATACATGATCTTTTCAGGGAATGAGTTTACAGGCATGATATATTATCATATGTTTATAAAACCATATATAATGATTACCATATCACTACTTCTGATTACGTGTGCAGCCGTTTATGCGCAGGATAGTGATAATAAAAAAAACAACCAACAGGTCCTTATAAATGCCGCAAACAACAGCTTGTGGCGATTAATACGCGCGATTGAAAAAGACGGGTATTTCAGTTCACGGGTGGCATTAAACATCTGGCGCAGCACCGCAATAGACGCTGATCTGTTTGATCAGGGAAAATATGATACATTTAAAAAGCAGATATATGAAAAATCTATCGACAATAGTCTTAGATGTTTTGAGTCTTCGGTTCTGAATGAATATTTCAATGACGCGAGAATATGCCTTCATACCTGGAAAATGCATACACAGGAACTTGGCATTTTTGATGAAACCCAATATTTGGAAATGAAAAAAAGACTGGAAGATTCAAAACCTGCCAAGAAAAAATAGACGGGAAGCGGATTGAGAGAATACTATAGAAGTAATTTATAAAATTATTGGAATGACAGATACATGGTATGATACTGTATCAATAATTTAATTTTGACGGTCTCGTAAAAAGTCCAACTTCTGCGTTGTGCTGCATTTCGCAATCATTCAACGTACTATAAGTACGCTTCATGATTACGAAATTTGCACGCCTTGAATTTGAACTCTTTACGAAACCGTCTCATTCGGACTTTTTACGAGACCATCAATTTTAAAGTGTTTTATTTGATTTTATTGATTTCTTGTAATAACATAATAAAAGAATCCATATCATAAGTGATAAGAGTAAATTTATTTTAAAACTATCAGTTATCATATATCCATCAATTATTAATCAGGGGCATTTATGGAATCGATAGCAACTCTGAACGTAGATCATCTTTCCGGAGTCCAGGTTGGTACGTCAACCATCATCAAAGAGCTTGCCCGGGGCGGTATGGCGATTGTATTTATTGCCTATCAGAGAACCCTGAAACGGCAGATCGCAGTAAAACTGCTGCCCAAAAGCCTATTGACAGACAAAACAGCCGACCTTTTCCAGCAGGAGGCAGAATCTGCCGCCATTTTATCACATCCAAATATCATACAAGTATACGAAGTCGGCGAAACAGATGAGTTTATTTTTTTTACGATGCAGCTGGTACATGGGAAATCGCTTTCTACAATGATGGAAATGACCAAAAAAAATATCATTCCATCCAAACGTGTACTACCCTTGAGTATCACAATAAAAATCACCACGCAGGTTCTTGATGCCTTAAATTATTCCCACGAGCAGGAAATCATTCACCGGGATATTAAGCCCGGTAATATACTGATCGAAGATCACAATCAGCGTCCGATCATTACCGATTATGGTATTGCCAAAGTACTGCGAAGTGACAATAGCCAGAAGCCAATTATTCAGGGAACACCTTTATATATGGCCCCCGAACAAGTCATGGGTAAACAGATTGACGGCCGTACAGACATCTATGCGATGGGTACGATACTTTTCCAAATGCTTGTGACCCGGTTGCCGCTGCTCAAATTTAAATCAAAAAAAGATCTCCTAAAACATAAAGCCCTAAATGAAGAAGGGATATTCGAGGAAAAAAAGCCATCGAAACTAAACCCGGTTCTTCATGAAGATATGGATAAAATTATTCAGAAAGCACTGGGTTATCATCCGGATGATAGATATAAAACATGCAGAGAATTCATCGATGCACTTGATGAATATCGCAAAACCCATCTCAAGGAAAGTTAAAAGGCCGCCAGATGACCAACGCTAAAATACCGAAACCTGTTGTCGAAAAAATAGGCAGATTATTCGCACTTCTTTTCAATCGGGCTTCCATGTATAATGTTGATCATCCGGTTACCACGCAGGCCATTACCGAATTCTACAAAATCATCACACAGGGTTTGAACTCACTTTCCCCCATAGTCATTATTATGGCCCAGGATCAATTTTTTATTGAAGAAGACCCGCTTGATCCGCGAATCAATACATCAAAAATGCTGACCCATTTCAAAAAATCCGGGCTGCAGTCTGTTTCCTTTGAAAAGGGAATGAAGGATAAAGAATTATTGATCTTTTTTAAGATCTTCATCGATATTTCAAAATATAAAACAGCAGATCTGATGAAAACGGCGCTTGAAAAACAGGGCATCAAAACCATCAGGATTAATCATGTCATTTATAAAAAGATAACCCAGGATGACGAAGTCATTGACCGTAAAAAATTGTCTGCCCTATCTGCTTCAAAAGGCGGCGGTACCGATCAAGCCATGAAATCACAGTTTTTTAATAAAATGATTGAAAACGCCTTGATGGGGGATATCGGGAAAAACCTTTCAGCCCAGGATTTAATGAAACAGCCGGATCAGGTTTCAAAAGCCCTGATCAGTGCCGATATTGCGGCATCTGAAAGCAGACAGGCTGAAACCGGATCTTCCGGCCCGCTGTTAGTGAATCAGCTTCGTCAGATCGGAAAGCAGGTGGGTTCGGCTTCATCCGATATGGCCGGAGCAGATCTCATGAAGCTTGCCGAGGCGGCTGTCAGTATGAAGGAAAATCTTCTGAGCGGAATCAATGCGCAAAAAGCTGCGGGGGTTTCGTATGAAAATGAAGACCAGATAAAAGATGAAACAAATGAAATTACGGACCAGGTTATCATTCAGCTTGTAAAAGACGAATATAAAAGCGGGAGGATAACGGTAAAACGGCTGGCCCTGATACTTCGTCGTTTAATTCCCGAACCAAGCGAACTGCAGCGCTTGCTTCCCAAGCTGAAAAAAGCCCTGCTTGATAAAGGAATGCCCCTTAATGAATATTTACAGCTCGCGCAGGAACTCGAAAAAGAGCTGCAGAGTGAAGGCCTCGCAAAATCGATTAAAAAAAGCGCCGAAAAAATTGGCGTTTCCGGTGAGGATCTGATCAAGGAGATCAGCACAAATCCTCAACAGGCAGCCGAACTGATCTACCTTGCTTCGGAGATTAAGAAAGGTTCCGGCGATGATAAAGCGTTGTCTGAAGTACTTGTAGATTATGTCGAGCGTGTCGGATCAAAAATTGCGATTGATACCGCGGAAAAAAAAGGAGAAGAAGGGGGAAAACATCTTAAAAAAGTCATTTCTCATATTGAATCTCAGCTGCTAACCCGTTTAAAAGACAAAGGTGTTTCAAGTGATGTGTTAAACAATGTTCTTAACCGTCTCAATGATAGATTTGAAGAA
This sequence comes from Deltaproteobacteria bacterium, assembly GCA_030593645.1. GTDB lineage: Bacteria > Desulfobacterota > Desulfobacteria > Desulfobacterales > JAUVGT01 > JAUVGT01. The sequence goes on along the minus strand of JAUVGT010000287.1, from coordinate 973 downwards.
AGTTTTACCAAGCTACAATCAGATTGGGAAAAGCGGTTGACAGCGTCAACCGATAGTATCGATAACCTGAGCCTGCTTGATGTTTTTCAAGATACTTCGGAAACAGATGGTGATTTTCAAGAAATCATAAATCAGGCCCGTGAATCAGCAAAAAAGAAAAATATTAATGAAAACGACTTCCAGGAAGTCATAAATGAACTACTAACCAGCAGACAAGCCATACAGAAAAGAAAAGAAGACCCGGGGCTCGAACCGGATCAAGCGCCGGTAGAAGATTATAAAGAAGATTTGCAAAGTGCTATAGAAACTCAAACAGTTAAACCCCGTCCTGAAGACTGCTTAAACCCATCAGACACACAATACTTTATAAAAAAAGAAATTTCGCGCGCCATTCGCTACAGCACAACCTTTTCATCCGCTATACTTACAATCACCAGTATTTCTTCAGAAGATCCTGAAAAACCCATAAAAGTCAATAAAACATTACGGGAAAACATCATCAATACTACCCTTGAAACTTTGCTTGGAACACTGCGTGAGACTGATATTGTTGGTATGCTTGATAAGAAGAACATTATTTGTCTGCTGCCGATGACAGAGGGCATCGATTCAAAAAAAGCCATGCAGAGAATGTTAAAGGAAATCAATCAAACTTCTTTTGAACATTCGGGGATACCTCTCGAAATAAAGTTCGCGGGTATCGTTACTGTTTTTGATCAATACAAGACACCGAACCTGGAAGATTATATTAGTAAAGCCAAATCTGAAATTTCAGATATGGTCATACGTCTTGAGAGTGTGCAAACAATTTATTAAAAGTGGTGTCAAAACCTTGACGGTTTCGTAAAAAGTCCAACTTCTGCGTTGTGCTGCATTTCGCAATCATTCAACGTACTATAAGTACGCTTCATGATTACGAAATTTGCACGCCTTGAATTTGAACTTTTTACAAAACCGTCTAATTCGGGCTTTT
>JAUVGT010000285.1 GCA_030593645.1 Deltaproteobacteria bacterium | reverse complement strand
TGCAAATTTCGTAATCATGAAGCGTACTTATCGGACCCGCCCTGTTAAATCTGTCTTTTTATTTAACAGGGGAGTTGAATGATTGCGAAATGCAGCACAACGCAGAAGTTGGTCCGCCTACGGCGGATTACGAAACCGTCATTTATAATATGTATCACATCATTTATGCGGTCAAGCGATTTGATCCCTGATGTCTGTGTGACTCATACTTAAAAAGGAAGGTACTGCCATGATCGATTCCTGCGGCTTCGGAAAGATTGTAATTGATGGCAGCACATTTAATTCCGATCTCATAATTTTTCCGGATGGTCAGATCATTGATTCATGGAGACGAAAAAGGGGGCATAGACTATCAAAAGAAGATATTGATCATTTGATCAGTGCAAAGCCGGATGTAATCATCGTCGGGACGGGTGTATATGGCCGTATGAAATCTGAAAAAGAGCTTAAACTATTTTTAAACAAAAATGATATTCAGTTAATCGAAGGATCGAATAAAAAAGCGATAAAAATATATAACGAACTTGCCGGCATTAAAAAAACCGGCGCCTGTTTTCACTTAACCTGTTAGAAGTGGGACCTAATTTATGAATATAATCTGGGAAATATTTTTAGAAACTGTTAAGATTTTAGCCCTTTTTGCGGGCGTTCTGGGAATGGTTTTTTCTCTGCTATTGATATATTCTCCGGAAATATTTAGAGCCGTCGGCAGCCGGCTGAATTATTATGTGAATATTGATAAAAAAATCTCTTTCCTTGATCGAAACATACAAACCAGAAGCTATGTTTACAACCGGAATATCATTTCAGGTATTCTCTTTGTGATCGGGTCGTTATATATCGTTATTTTTCTTCAATATAAACCCGATGTGCAGAATATAATCAGGATCTTTTTCGGAACGGAAAACTATTTTTCAATCATGGAGATCATCTTTAAATCGATTGTATGGGTCTTCAAGTTATCCGGGTGTATCGGAATCATCATCGGCCTGATACTGATTTTCAGGCCATTCACAATGAGCAAGCTGGAAAAAAAGATGAATACCGGGTTCTCCACCCAGCCGATTATTGATAAGCTCGATCAAACCCACCAGGATATCGACAAACTGGTATATAAACATCCATTACTGTTTGGTCTCCCCGGGCTGGCTGCTTCAATATTATTGATTGTGCTGGCTATTGGCAATATCATTGAATAAAAACCCTTGGAAGGGTTTCATTTTCCTTCACCGTGAATTTATCACACTCCGCACCACCATTTGAATCCATGTCAGAAAGCATCCATAAAAAACTATCCCTGCTCACAGCTAGACTTGAAAATATTTTTCTTCATGAATTGATCGTAAATTCAAAAATGATGCAAACCATTGATTCCACGTTTGCAGCCGCCACCGTAGATGATATTAAGAATATGATCATGGATGAGACCGATTGCGAGAGAGATTCACTGGTTGAATTCATACTCTTTCCGGATGAATTGATCCAGGAGGGTTTGGAAGAACTCCTGGAGACCCTTAATTTTCATGAGCAGGATATCGACGCTTTAAAAAAACATTTCTCATCAAAAAAAATAAAATCCGTTATTCATTTTCCCAATCACCCGGAGTCCATCCTGTTTGAAATGTCACACCAGGAAGTTGAACGGTTTATATCCCGGCTCAATATTACCAGGAACCCTTCCAAAGAAATAGAGGATGCTGCAGAGAAAAATATCCCTGAAAAGATAAGAAACCGGATTAAAGTAAAATTGAGAAACGATTACATAAAAATCACCCGGGAAAAATCATCTTTCCTATGCCGGGTATTCCGCAAACTGGATACCGGAAGCAATCAATTTTCTGAAACATTTGATTTTATTCTAAGTCTTCTTGATGAGTTACCAGCCAAAGCGGATATATTCAAATCTCTGGAACAAAAAAAATATCACTATATTCAAATATTTCATAAAGCTGAAAAAATTGAAAATGAGCTCAAAGCAGGTAACATGGAAACACTGGTTCTTTCGGGGATGAGAATACCCAGCATCAACAAAGAAGATCTGCTCAAGAAAATCAACATGATTGATAAAATCATATATCAAATGGAGTAAATTGTCGTGTCCAAAGTTATCATTTCGTTATTCCGAACGTCTTGGATCCTAGAGCCGGAATCCAAACAACTGAGTATATAACACAAATATAGCTCGTCAAGATTGATAAAAGACGATTACGATAGCGACCCCGAATTCCGATGAGAAAACGCACAAATAAAATAATATCCTCCAACTCTTAACTTTATCACTATTTACAAAATTCTAATAATGAAATATATTGGCCTCGTAAAAAGTCCGAATGAGACGGTTTCGTAAAAGGTTCAAATTCAAGGCGTGCAAATTTCGTAATCATGAAGCGTACTTATCGGACCCGCCCTGTTAAATCTGTCTTTTTATTTAACAGGGGCGTTGAATGATTGCGAAATGCAGCACAACGCAAAAGTTGGACTTTTTACGAGACCGTCTAATATAAATTAAAAATGGTTATTATACCATGCGTTTAAACATGTAAAAATACTGGAGAATCACCAATGAAAATTAAATATGTATTCATCCTTTTACTTTTGACATTCCTGATAAGATCAGGGCCAGCCCGTTGTCAGGTTTCGTCGGCCGAACCCAAACCCGCATCTGAACCGCCAAAACATACTCTTAACCAAATTCTTGATAATATTGAAAAAAACTATGCCGTTCCCGGGTTTCGCGCGGATTTTCTACAAAAATCGACCATCAAAGCCATAGATATCACTGACAGGGCATCGGGCAGGATATTCGTAATGCGGCCGAATCGCATGAGATGGGAATATGATGAGCCGGACAAGCAGATCATTATCACAAACGGTAATAAATTATGGATTTACAGGCCCGAGGATAACCAGGTCATGCTTGGCAATACGCCTGATATTTTTGGTGACGGCAAAGGGGCTGGTTTTCTTTCAGATATGAAGATCATCCGTGAAAAATTTTTAATCTCTTTGGAGAAATCGGAAAACAAGTTTTTTTATATACTCAAACTTCTACCCAAACATGAATCAAACGATTTATCGAAAATATTTCTATCCATTTCAAAAAGTACATTTAAAGTCATGCAAATCATTACCTACAATTCATACGGAGATAAAACAAGAATCGATTTAATCAACACGATCTTCAGCCGGGAACCGGACCCGTCCCTGTTTATTTTTGCTGCACCGGAAGGTGTGGATGTGCTGACGCTGGATAGGTAGAAAGAATGAACGTCTAAATATTGATGATCTCGTAAAAAGTCCGAATGAGACGGTTTCGTAAAAAGTTCAAATTCAAGACGTACAAATTTCGTAATCATGAAGCGTACTTATCGGACCCGCCCTGTTAAATCTGTCTTTTTATTTAACAGGGGAGTTGAATGATTGCGAAATGCAGCACAACGCAGAAGTTGGACTTTTTACGAGACCGTCAAATATTGTTAACCACCTCACCCGATATATCGGCATTGGTATATACTTTCTGGACATCATCGCAGTCATCCAGCGCTTCCATCAGTCGAACCATCTGTTCCGCCTCTTTACCTTTAAGACTTGTGGAAGATTGGGGAAGCATGGTGATTTCCGCGTCAATGCACGGTATGGAGGCCGTGTCAATGGCTTCCTTGACTGCCTCAAAATCCTCCGGTGCTGTTATGACTTCAAAATTACTGTCATCTTCCCGAACATCTTCAGCTCCGGCTTCAAGAGCTGTTTCCATGAGAGTATCCTCATCAATCGCCTTTGTTTCGATCACCAGGTATCCTTTTTTCTTAAACATATACGACACACACCCGTTTTCACCAAGGTTTCCGTTCTGTTTACTGAAAATATGCCTGATATCGGCAACGGTCCTGTTTTTGTTGTCGGTCAAAGATTCTATCATTACTGCCGCGCCTCCGGGGCCATAACCTTCATAAATAATCTCTTCGTAATCCACACCTTCAAGTTCGCCGGTTCCCTTTTTAATCGCGCGCTCCATGTTGTCTTTGGGCATGTTCTCACTTTTTGCCGCGATAATGGCCGATCTCAACCTGGGATTCATGTCCGGATCCCCACTCCCGCCCATGCGGGCGGCCACGGTAATTTCCTTGATCAATTTTGTAAATATTTTGCCCCTTTTCGCGTCTGCCGCACCCTTTTTGTGCTTAATACTGGACCATTTGCTGTGTCCTGACATATGAGCCTCCTATTTTTTCCCCTTCCCGATCACGTAGATTTCCTTACTCGCCTTTCTACTGCTCCTGGGTTTGAATATTTTATGACTTCTGAACTCATCCTTTACTGAATTAAAAAATTCTTCAAACTCTTCGCCCTGAAATATTTTGCATACAAAGTTCCCGCCGGGAACCATCACTTCAAGTGCGAGTGTAAGCGCCGCCATGGAAAGATGAAACGATCTTGCGGCATCCATCCCTTTTTGTCCGGTGGTTGCCGGAGCCATGTCGCTGATCACAGTATGGACAGTGTTCCCAAGTGATGCCTGTATGCTTTCATCCAGGGAAAAAATATCCGCTGTGTAGACCGTTGCGTTAGGCGGAGTTTTTATTTTCAGGGGCTTTAAATCAATCCCCGTCACATACCCGTCTTTTCCCGCAAGTTCTGCCGCATAGAGAAGCCATGACCCCGGTGAACACCCAAGGTCCAATACACGGTCTCCTTTTCTGATCACTTTAAACCTGCGCTGTATTTCCTGCAGCTTATAAACAGATCTTGCCGGGAATCGGTCCTTTTTGGCCTGCCTGGAGTAGTGGTCGTTCCGTCTGTTTTGATTTGATACCTTACGTTTCATCTGTTCAGGCACCTGCCCTTTTATCATGTATTGATAAAAAATAGAATAATTTTCTAAAACAACGTCTCGATACCTTCTGAAACGGTTTTTATCCCGGTAAGATCGACGGATGATTTTGCATTCATGGTTTTCAGATTACTTTGGGGAACAATGCATTTAGTAAACCCCATTTTTTTTGCCTCAGCCACCCTGATCTCAATATGGCTGATTGCCCGGACCTCACCGGCAAGACCCACTTCACCCAGCACAAGGGTGCTGTCCGGAACCGGTTGATCTAAAAAACTCGACGCGATCGCGCTGACAATCCCCATGTCCACGGCTGGTTCATCAATTTTAACACCCCCCGCGACATTCATAAAAATATCATGCCCCATCAGGTGCATCCCCAGTTTTTTTTCCATGACTGCCGTCAGGAGCGCCACGCGGTTTTGATCAAGGCCCAGTATGGTTCTACGGGGCGTACCGAAACTGGTAATGCCGGCAAGTGCCTGAAGCTCAACAAGAATGGGTCTTGTCCCTTCCATGCTCGCCGTAACCACTGAACCGGGAGCATTGTCCGGACGCTCTGAAAGAAAAACCGCTGAAGGATTTAAAACCTCGTTTAACCCGTTTTCCTTCATTTCAAATACGCCGATCTCGTTTGTTGAACCAAACCTGTTTTTTACGGTTCTAAGGATCCGAAACATGTGGTTTCTGTCTCCTTCAAAATAAAGCACGGTATCAACCATATGCTCCAACAGTTTTGGCCCGGCTATCGAGCCGTCCTTGGTGACGTGGCCCACAAGAAATATCGGAATACCTGTCTTTTTAGCCGCGAGCATCAGCCTGACTGTCGATTCCCTGACCTGGCTCACACTTCCGGGGGCGGAAGTGAGATCGCTGTTAAACATGGTCTGGATGGAATCGATTACAATCACATCCGGCTTTACTGAATCGAACATCGCCAGGATTGATTCAAGATCCACCTCAGATACAACCAGAATATGCGGGGAATCAGTTAAAAGCCTCTGGCTCCTGATCCTGATCTGAGGTATTGATTCCTCCCCTGAAATATAGAGCACTTTCTTTTCTGATTCCGCAAGTCCGTAAAGCACCTGGAGCATCAGTGTCGATTTACCGATTCCCGGTTCTCCCCCGATCAAGACAAGAGTGCCGGCGACCAGTCCACCGCCCAATACCCGGTCAAATTCTTTGATTCCTGTGAGTAAACGGCTCTCTATTTTCAGTTCAACACTGTCGATCGGCACAGGTTTTGACTGTACCGCGGCCAGAATCTTTGGTCCTGTTTGAATGTGTTGAAATGTTTGTGTTTCTTCAACAAGGGTATCCCATTTCCCGCATTCCGGGCACCGCCCCATCCATTTGGGGACCTGGTGGCCGCATGATTGACAGCAAAAGATTGATTTAGGTGCTTTTTTCACGATTTAAAAACGCCTCATAATGTGTTATAAATGAAATGTTATTATTGATGATTTCGTAAAAAGTCCGAATTAGACGGTTTCGTAAAAAGTTCAAATTCAAGGCGTGCAAATTTCGTAATCATGAAGCGTACTTATAGTACGTTGAATGATTGCGAAATGCAGCACAACGCAGAAGTTGGACTTTTTACGAAA